>CAZZPX010000242.1:0-4031 GCA_964655955.1 uncultured Phycisphaerales bacterium
AGCGGTAACGTACGAGGTCCGCCCTTGGTCTGGATTCACACACACGCATGCCCCGAGTCGCCTCTGGTGCCGCTCGGGAAGGAGATGATCAGATGGCAATTCGCGTCGGCATCAACGGCTTTGGTCGCATCGGTCGCCTCGCCTTCCGCCAGGGCCTCGCCCGCAACATCGAGTTCGTCGCCATCAACGACCTCGTCCCGGCCTTCAACCTCGCGTACCTCCTCGAGTACGACACGATGCACGGCCGCTTCGACCATAGGGTCGAGCACGACGACAACGGGCTGACGGTCGACGGCAAGACGACCAAGTGCCTCTCCGAGCGCGATCCGGCAGCGCTGCCGTGGAAGGATCTCGGCGTTGACTACGTCGTCGAGTCCACGGGGCTGTTCACCAACTACGACGGTGCCTCCAAGCACCTGCAGGCGGGCGCGAAGCGCGTGCTCATCTCCGCGCCCACGAAGGATCCCGACAAGATCAACACCTTCGCCTACAAGGTCAACCACGAGAAGTACGACCCCGCGAAGGACAAGATCATTTCCAACGCCTCCTGCACGACCAATTGCCTGGCGCCCGTAGCGAAGGTCGTCAACGACAACTTCGGCCTGGTCGAAGGGCTCATGGCGACCATCCACGCCGTCACCGCCACCCAGCCCACGCAGGATGGCCCGAGCAAGAAGGATCTGCGCGGCGGGCGCAACGGCTACATGAACATCATCCCCGCCAGCACCGGGGCGGCGAAGGCGGTGGGGCTGTGCCTGCCGGAGCTGAAGGGCAAGCTTACGGGCATGGCGTACCGCGTGCCGACGGCGGATGTATCGGTGGTGGACCTGACCTTCCGCAGCGAGAAGTCGACCTCGTTGAAGGAGATCAACGCCGCCATGAAGGCCGCTTCTGAAGGCCCCATGCAGGGCGTGCTGGGTTACACCGAAGAACCGGTCGTTTCCAGCGACTTCGTCAGCGACACGCACAGCTCGTACTACGACGCCACGGCCGGCATCGAGCTGACCGGCAACTTCTTCAAGATCGTGAGCTGGTATGACAACGAGATGGGGTACGCGATGCGCGTGATCGACATGCTGGAGATGATGGCGAAGCAGGACGGGATCAAGTAGCGCCGGCGGCGCTGCTTCACGCACAGCGGCTGAGACCGACACCGGGGCCGGGGGTGTGGCTGCGCCTGCCCCCGCGGCAGGGGGCGACGGCGGGCGCCGGGAGCGTGCCCGCGCGCCGCGTCTGAAAAAAACAACCCCAGACATGCGTTGCGGCAAGCCTGGGGCGTTGAGTAAGAGGGAAGCCTGGGTTGGGGCGGCGCGTCGTAGTGTCGTTGCGACAAACAAGCGCCTGCACCTATCGCCGAAGCGAGGTGCTCAAGATTTCTTCTCGTCAAGATGGCAGAGAGAGTGAACGTGCCTCCACCATCACCAACACTCTAGGATAAAACTAATCTCTCCAATCGATCGCCGCAACTGAAAACCGCGTTTCTCGCCCTCATTCGTGGGTTTGTAGACGGCAAAGGCGAGCGCGGGGTCAGTACGAGTCACTCTCCGCAGCACCCATCCCGGGGGTTCCACGGCTTTGGTCAACATCCGGAAAAAAGCGGCGATGGGGTCGCTTTAGGTGGCACGGGATGTGGGCACGTCAGTCCAGGAGCACTATCTGTGGTGCCCGCGACCGGTCGAACGGGAAGTCCACGCCACGCTGCATCAAGGATCGACCCACGGGCGCATCCAGTGCGGGCTGAATGGTCGCTCGGACATCCTCGAGGAAGGCGTCGAGGTCGAGTCCCATAAACCTCCGCTCCTCGATCTCGCCCAGCCTTTCCAGCGTCATGCGCCACACGCCCTGCACGCCGCGCGGGTTGCCCCGCAGGAAGTGTTCGAGCGTGACCGCCCCATGGATGAGGCCCTGGTAGAAGGCGCGCCGCGCGCCGTTCGCCGTGTGCCAGGTCTCCTCCCAGGCGTCGTGTGCGTCGAAGTACCGCTGCTCGTTGAAGAGACGCACCCCTTCGAGGAAGGTCGCTTCCTCCGCGCTCCGCGGCTCGTCGGGCTGAGGGCCGCCTTGCGGGCTCAAGCCGACTCCGGCTCGCGGTACAGGTCGAGGTAGAACTCGCGCATCTTTCCCGTGTCGCCGCGCGTGTCGTCGAGTTTGAAGCCGAACTTCTTGAAGAGGGCGATGGCGGGTGCGGCTCCGGGCTCGGTGTCGAGGACGACCTTCAGGTAGCCCGTCTCCTGGCAGAAGGCGATGCCGGTCTCGATCAGCCGGGTTCCCACGCCGCGGTGCCGATGTTCCTTGGCGACGCGGAGGCGTCTCATTTCGGCGGCGTGGGGGCTGGCGCGTTGCACGCCGATCGTCCCGATGATGCCCTGCCCCTCGACTTCCGCCACCCAGAAGCAGGCGCCGCCCTCCTCGTCGGAGAGATAGGCGTCGATGAGATTCTCGATGTCCGCGCCCGTGTCATTCGGGTCGGCGCACCCGGCCAGGTGGCCGTCGTGGTAGAGCTTGACGACGGCGTCGTGGTCAGCGGGCTCGTAGACCCGGATGGTCAGTTCCTCTCCGTACGATTCGGGAGTCATCGTGGTGTGTCGGCGCGGCCTTTCGCTGGCGTGTGGTGTGAACGACTGCGAGGGCATTATAGGGCCGAATTCAGTCCCGCGCGACCGGGAGATACTCGAGCCGCCCCGCGTCAGGCGTCAGCAGGGCCACCGTGTATCTCGCCGCCCGGTGCAGGGCTCCGGGGTTGATCAGCCGCGACCGCTCCAGCCGCTGATCCATGGCCCGGTGGGTGTGCCCCTCGAGAATGAAGTCCGCCCCGTCCGCCAGCGCCGCCTGGCGGTGGCGCGTCTCGTGGCCGTGGTGGAAGACAACGCGTTTGCGGCCGCAGAGCAACTCTCCGCAGGGATGATGCACGTGGTAGCCCAGCGAGCGGGCGTACTGGGCGAGCGGCTCGACAGGCCAGTCAACGTTGCCGAAGACCAGGTGCACCGGCAGGAAAGGCCGGGTCATCAGCGCGTCGAGGACCGCCTCGTCTTCGACATCGCCGAGATGGATGAGCGCATCGGCGCCCGCCTGTTGCAGTGCCGCCACGCCGCGGTTCGTCGTGGTGACGTTGCCGTGCGAATCCGAGAGAATCCCCAGGCGCAGGTACTTGGTTGCCTTGAACTTCAGCCGTGGAGCCGCATGATCAGTCATCGACGAGCGGACTCCTTCCCTCGACAACGCGGTTGCGGCTGCCGGGCGCGACCAGTCGACGCAGGCAGGCGCGGTAGGAGCGCTCCAGGGACTCCAAGTCATCGCCGAAGTAGGCGCGAAAGATGGCGCTGTCGCGGTTGTGCTGGGCGATGTGGACAGCGGCACGTGCGCCGTAGCGCGCCGCGAGCCGCTCGTGCATGCGTCCCTCCGCCGCGTCACGGAGCAGTTGCTCGAGCTGTGCTCGATGGGCTCCGCCATCCCACTCCAGGAGAAAGTGCACCAGCGCCCAGACCTGCGCGTAATAGGTCAGTTCGCCCCGGCTGGGAAGCTGCATGCGCTCCATGGGCGAACTGCTGATCAGGTCGGCGAGGGAGATGAGATCCTCAGCCGCCTCCGCATCGCGCAGCTCGTTGAAGCGCTCGGTGTTGGCCCAGGGGAGAAAAACGGGCTCGCTGCCGTTGAAGCGATATCCCTCCATGTACGTCGCCATCCCCTCGTCCAGCCACATGGGGAGCGGCGTGCGGAAGGTGGTCTGCGTGTACTGGTGCCAGCCTTCGTGGGCGGCGATGGAAAAGGTGTCGCGGGGGCCGATCTGCCACAGGACGGCCGTGCCGTTCACCGTGTACCCGCCGCGGGGGATCTGCGCGTAGAGCTCGGAGCGCCGGCCGAGGAACCAGCCTGTGAAGCGCTTCCATTGGCCGCGATTGGCGAAGAGATAGGTGTCCATGCGCCGCTTGGGGGCAGGCAGATCGGTGACGGCGTGGCTGTAGCGGGCGAAGGAGGCTTCGAGGAATCCGGGCAGGCGATCGATGATCAGCGGATGCGTTTCCGTGGTGCGCAGG
>CAZZPX010000242.1:4041-5677 GCA_964655955.1 uncultured Phycisphaerales bacterium
CGGTAGTGGTCGGTGAGCAGCAGCTTGCCATCCATCCCCTCGAATTCCCACTCATGCTCGCTGACGCGGACGGGCAGAATGGAGGCCCGGGGCGCGGGGTCGAGGTCGACTGCCGCAGGTGCACTGGGCCGCCGCGCCGAACAGCCGCTGAGGACCGCGGCCAAGAGCACGCACACGAGGGTCGCGCCCAGCGCGCGCCGAAGCGGGCGGGCGGTGTGCGCGGCGTGCGCCGGTATGACTGTGGGTGCAGTTTCGGTCATGGCTGATGCTACGCGAGTTGCGCGAGCGCGGTTTCGATGGTCTGGCGTTCTTCCTGAAGTTGGCGAAGCTGCGCGCGCGTCTGCTCGACGAGGTGCGCGGGGGCCTTGTCGACGTAGCCGGGATTCGCCAGGCGTTTCTCGAGTCCGGTGATCTTGCCGTCAACCTCCGCGAGGTTCTTCTCGAGTCGCTGCCGCTCCGCTGCGGCGTCGCCCGCGTCGGTGAGGTTGCTGAGCGTGTGATCCTTGCCCAGCGCTGTGATGACCGCGCTGTCACCGGCCGCGGGCTGCGTCACCACTTCCTCCAGGCCGCAGAGCGTCGGCACGAGCGCGCCGGCGCGCTCGATGTGCGCGACGGTCTCGGCATCGGTGTGCAGGACGATCTGGCGCCTCGGCTGGACGTTGCGCTGCGCACGGGCCTCGCGGATGGCGCCGATCAGTTCGCGCATGCGCTCGAACTGCGCCTCGGCCTCCTCGTCGCGCAGAGATGAGTCGGCGACGGGCCAGTTCGCCTGAGCGCACAGCTCCGTGCGCTCGAGCGTGAGTCCCGCGACCGGCGTGCCTTCGAGTTCGTGCAGGCGCTGGTGCAGCGATTCGGTAATGAAGGGGCAGATCGGCTGGATCAGGCGCAGGATCGAGTCGGTGACGCTGTAGAGCACAGCCCGCTGGTGCGGATTCTCCGCGATGGTGGGCTTTATCGCCTCGACGTAGAAGTCGCAGAAGTCGCGCCAGAAATAGTCGTAAATGTGCTGGGCGTAGACGTTGAACTGATAGGACGAGATCGCCGCCTCGATCTTCGCGATGGTGTCGGCGAGGCGCGAGAGGATCCAGCGATCGGCAAGCTGCAACTCTCCTTCGTTCGGGTCGATGGGGCCGGTCTGCAGGTTGCGCAGCGCGAAACCCGTTGCGTTCCACAGCTTGTTGCAGAAGTTGCGGCCGAGGTCGAACTTGGGACTCGTGTTCTTGCCGGTCTGCTCGTCATGGACAACGGGCATGCGCACGTCCTGCGTGTTGGTGGTCATCTGGCAGAGCGTGAAGCGCATGGCGTCCGAGCCGTGGCTGTGGATGATGTCCAGCGGATCCACGCCGTTGCCCAGGGACTTACTCATCTTGCGTCCCTCGCCGTCCTGGATCATGGCGTGGATGAAGACGTGCGGAAAGGGCGCCCGGCCGAGGAAGTACTGGTTGAACATCACCATGCGCGAGACCCAGAGGGTGATGATCTCGCGGGCGGTGCAGAGGACGTTGCTGGGGTTGTAAGCCTGGAGAAGCTCTGTGCTGTCCGGCCAGCCCATCGTGGAGAGCGGCCAGAGCGCCGAGGAGAACCAGGTGTCGAGGACGTCGGGGTCCTGGACCATGCCGTAGCTCTCGATGACCTC
>CAZZPX010000243.1:0-5644 GCA_964655955.1 uncultured Phycisphaerales bacterium
ACGACATGGTCAAGTGCCCGCCAATCGGGCCCGACGGCGAGCCGGTGTCGATCCCCGGTGTCGACAGAGCCATCATCCAGCACCCCAAGGTGTGGGAGGCGTCAGGGCACGTCGCGGGGTTCGCAGATCCAATGCGCAAGTGCTCAAAGTGCGGTCACTTCGTGCGAGCCGACCAGCTCTGGGAGTTGCTGGCCGCCAACTCGAAGTGGTTTGATTCACTATTGCAGGAGTTCACTCCCCAAAGCGGCGAAATCGACACGCCGCGCCTCATGCGTTGGGCGACGACGAAGGGAAAGAAGATTGCGCCGAATCTGGCCTTGGTTCGCAACCCAGAGGTGACACTGAGTTGGCTAGCTCAGCGAGTGAATGGACAGCCGGACGCCCCCCCTGACATGATGGAGTTCACTCGATATGTCGCCACTGAGCAGCTTCACGCAACAGGACTGCAGGAGCCGTGCCCCCTGTGCGGTGGCGAACTGGGAGAACCGCAGGCGTTCAAGCTCATGTTCGAGTCGTATGCCGGCCTGACGCAGACGCCAGAGAATAAAGTCTACCTGCGTCCCGAAACGGCGCAGGGCATCTTCCTGAACTACAAGAACGTCCTCGACACCATGCGCGTGAAGATGCCGTTCGGCATCGCGCAGATCGGCAAGGCCTTTCGCAACGAGGTCACGCCGCGCAACTTCATCTTCCGCTCCCGCGAGTTCGAGCAGATGGAGATCGAGTTCTTCTGCTCGCCCGAGGACAAGCAGAAGTGGTACGACTTCTGGTGCGAGACGCGCAAGAACTGGTGGAAGAGCGTCGGCCTCACCGACGCCAATCTGCAGATGCGCCAGCACGAGAACGATGAACTCGCCCACTACGCCAAGGAAGGGTGCGGCTGTTTCGACGTCGAGTACCGCTTCCCCTTCACGCACCCCGGCTACGGCGAGTTGGAGGGCGTCGCCGACCGCACGGACTACGACCTGCGCAAGCACGCGGAGCACTCCGGGCAGAAGCTCGACTACTTCGACCAGGAAAAGAACGAGCGGTACCTCCCGCACGTCATCGAGCCGTCTGCGGGCCTGTCGCGCGGCGTGCTGGCGGTGTTGTGCGAAGCGTTCACGCCGACGCCCGACCGCTCGGGCAGCAAATGGGTGATGAACTTCCACCCGCGTCTGGCGCCGATCAAGGCGGCGATCTTCCCGCTGGTCGCCAAGGAAGGCATGCCCGAGATCGCGCAGAAGCTTTACGACGATCTGCGCATGCAGTACGCGGTGCAGTTCGACGTCAAGCAGTCGATCGGCAAGCGCTACGCCCGCATGGACGAGGCGGGCACGCCCTTCTGCTTCACGATCGACGGCGACACGCTCAGCGACCAGACGGTGACCGTGCGCGATCGCGACACAGCGGCCCAGGAACGGATCGGTCTCGACCAGATCAAGGCGTTTCTCGCCAGGCGCATCGGCTCTTAGCGCGGCGTCCGTAGACCCTCGCCGCTCAGCCGCTACCATCCTCGCATGAGCGTCACCAGCAGAACCCCGGCGAATCGTCTCGGCCTTGACTACGAGGCGGAGGCTCGCACGATCGGCACGTATCGCGGGCCGATTGTCGACTGTCACACGCACATCAACGGCAAGCGGGCCGCGGCCGTTTATAAGCGAGCGCGCGACGCGTACGGCGTGTCCTTGACCTACTCGATGAGCAAGCTCGAATCGGTGCCGCAGCTCACGGACCTCTTCGAGGGCACGATCCGCTTCATCGCCGTGCCGAATTACATGGGCGAGGATCGCCGCCACAACCACGGGCCGGGGTTTCTCGAGCGCATCGAGAAGTTTCACGCTGCCGGGTCGCGCATCGTGAAGTTCTGGGCGGCGCCGCGCGGCAAGGACTACGCCCACGAGGCGGGCGAGCCGACGCTGCTCGATCTCGAATCACCCTGGCGCCTCAAAGCGGCGGAGATGGCGGAAGAGCTGGGCATGATGCTCATGGCCCACGTCGCCGACCCCGACACCTGGTTCGCCACCAAGTACACCGACGCCAAACGCTATGGCACCAAGCTGGAGCAGTACGCCCCGCTGAAGCGCGTGCTCGAACGCTTCCAGACGCCGTGGCTGGTGGCGCACATGGGCGGCTGGCCCGAGGATCTCGCCTTTCTCGATCGCCTGCTCGGCGAGCACGACAATCTCTATCTCGACAGCTCCGCCACCAAGTGGATGGTGCGCGAGCTGAGCAAGCACTCGCGGGCCGACCTGCTCGCCTTTCTGACCAAATGGCAGGGGCGCGTCCTCTTCGGCTCGGACATCGTCACCATGGACGAACATCTCACGGACGACGCGGGGTACAGCGGCGTGGGACTCAACGCTTCCAGCGAACGCGAGGCGTTCGATCTCTACGCCAGCCGCTACTGGGCCCTGCGCACGCTCTTCGAGACGGACTATGACGGCGAGTCGCCCATCGCCGATCCCGACCTGCAACTCACCGCGCCGGAGCGGTACGGCGAACTCGACGCGCCGCCGCTGCGCGGCAAGGATCTGCCCGCCGACGTGCTGCGCTCGCTGTACCACGATGCGGCTGCGGATCTGCTCCTCAAGTGGGAGGCGGCGCACCCTTGAGAGCCGGAGCAGGCGCCCGTCACTACCGCCGCACGTCGCAAGATAATGCTCACTTCCCTTCGCGCAGCGATTCGTACAGGCGCACGTAGCTGGCGTAGCGCCCGCGCCTGATCTCGCCGCGCTCGACCGCCTCCTTGACCGCGCATTCAACCTCGTGCGTGTGCGTGCAGTCGTTGAACTTGCACTGCGGCCAGTGCGGCTCAAACTCCGGGAAATACCAGTGCAGTTCCTCGGGTTCGATGCCCCAGATGCCGAACGACTGCACGCCCGGCGTGTCGATGAGACGGGTGTCGCGGTCGTCCACGCGAAAGAGCGAGGCACGCGTGGTGGTGTGTCTGCCGCGCCGCCCGCCCTTCTGCAACTTGCCGATGCGCAGCGCCAGTTCGGGGAAGGCGGCATTAATCAGGGACGACTTGCCGACGCCCGACGCGCCGACGAAGGCGACCGTCTTCCCGCGCACGCTGGCCAGAAGTTCCTCGACTCCTGCATCCGTCCTGGCGGAGGTGTGCACCGTCGGCAGGTCGAACTGCCGCACCTGGCGCAGTTCAGCCGCAGCCTGCCCCGCAGCAGAACGAATCAGGTCGATCTTGTTCAGGCAGATCATGGCCGGCACCTCGCCGCGTTCCGCCGCCACGAGGAAGCGATCCACCAGGCGGGGATGAAAGGGCGGCCGGGCGACGGACGTCACGATCACCAGCAGGTCCAGGTTCGCGGCGATCACCTGTTCGAAGCGCTCTCCACCGTGCCGGGCGTGTCCCGGGCGCGAGAGCTTGCTGCGGCGGTCCTGAATGCTGGTGACGACCCAGTCCAGATCGTCCACACCGTGCCGCGGCAGTTCCTCTTCGCTCACCCGCTCGACCGGCTCGACGACCACCCGGTCGCCCGCCACGATCAGCGTCGTCTCCCCGGCCGGAAGCTGCGGCGAGAGCCCGACCCGAATGACCTCATAGTCATCATCCCAGCGGATACCCACGTCCGCATGGTGCGGATAAGCGTCGTGGACCACAGCCTGGGTAGGGCGGAAGCGACTGCTCATGCCCTCATCATGGAGTGCGCCGTCGCTGCTGTCGACCCTGGCTCGCCCGGCGGCCCCGTCCTCTACCCCAGCCTCGCTCGGTTCGGGCCTCTGCAAACGCCGTTTCTGGGACGTTGGTGTAGCGCGGGGGAGGCTCGGGGAGGTTCTTCTTGGACTGAATCGAGGCTGGCACCTCAGGTCGTGGAACCAGTTGTCGATCAAAGACGTATTGATGGGTGATGGAGCGACCGGAGGTCCAGCGCGCGGATTGGCGATTGACAGCGCGGTCGGGCGCTCTTAGTTTCCCCTCCAGCAGCGGCGGGGAGCGGGCCGGCACGAAGCAGCCAACTGAACACATGCCAGAACCTGTGATGGATACCTCCAAGCGCGATGACCAACGCTCGTCCGGCAGCGACGCCGGTCAATCGAGCGCCGCCGGCGCGCGGGCGGGCAGCGGCGGCCGGTCGCGCGCCGACACGGGCTCTGGCGTCGGCAGCAGCTTCGCCAACGCCAACGCCGACGATAATGGCGCGGTCGATCTGTCCCAGACCTCGCTGCCCGAGGCGAACCTCGATTCGATCCTCGGCCGCGTCGTGGTCGAGCAGGGGCTGGCCACGCCCGACGAAGTGCAGCACTGCCTCGTCCAGCAGCGGACCAGCGCCGAGGACGAGAGCCAGCAGAGCCTCGCCCAGCTTCTGGTCAACAACGAGTACGTCACCAGCCGCCAGATGGTCCGCCTCCGTCAGATCGTCGAGGCGGAGCGCAGCGGCCAGCAGATTCCCGGCTACACCATCCTGGGCAAGCTCGGCGCGGGGGCCATGGCGACCGTCTTCAAGGCCCGCCAGGTCAGCCTCGACCGCACCGTCGCCATCAAGGTCCTCCCCAAGAAGTACAGCAGCAACGTCCAGTTCATCGAGCGCTTCTACGCCGAGGGTCGCGCCGCCGCCGCTCTGAACCATCCGAACATCGTGCAGGCGATCGACGTGGGCAAGGCGGGGGATTACCACTACTTCGTCATGGAGTACGTGGAGGGGCGGACGGTCTACGACGACATCGTCAAGCAGAAGCGCTACGCCGAGTCGGACGCCCTCGATGTGATCATTCAGGTCGCCGAGGCGCTGGAGCACGCTCACGCCAAGGGCCTGATCCACCGCGACGTCAAGCCGAAGAACATCATGATCACCCGGACGGGGATGGTGAAGCTTGCCGACATGGGTCTCGCCCGCGCCGTCTCCGACAAGGAAGCCGCCGAGGCCGAGGCGGGCAAAGCCTTTGGTACGCCGTACTACATCAGCCCCGAGCAGGTGCGCGGGGAGGTGCACATCGGCCCGCAGGCTGACATCTACTCGCTCGGCGCGACCTTCTACCAGATGGTGACAGGCAAGGTGCCGTTCACCGGCAAGAGCCCCTCCGAGGTGATGCACAAGCACCTCAAGGAGCGCCTGACGCCGCCGGATCATCTCAACGCCCGACTTTCAGCCGGCGTCAGCGAGGTCATCGAGATGATGATGGCCAAGAGCCGCCGCGACCGTTACAAGTCGATGTCCGACGTCCTGGGTGATCTGCGGGCACTGAAGCGCGGCGAGGCCCCGCCCATTGCCCGCCACGACACGGATCTCAGCGTGCTCGAGGAGACCAGCATCCAGGAGGCGGAGGACATCCCGGAGGCTGTGCATGTCCGCACGGTCTACTCGGGCAACCCCTTCTCGCATCCGGCGGTGGTGGTCGTGCTGACGGCTCTCATCCTGAGCCTCATCGCGAATATTCTCCTGGCGCTCTTCTGAACACCCTGAGATCGCGTGCCGCCCTGCCGTGACCGTCAGTCACTACGGCTTGTAAATGTACTGCTCCAGATAGCGAATCGTCTCTTCCTGTTCCTGGTGCTTGGCCCAGTTCAGGTCGCCGATCGAGATGATCCCCTCCAGCCTGCCTTCGTCGACGATGGGGATGTGTCGAATGCGGCGGTCGCGCATCACAGCGCGCAGTTCATCGGCGGTCGTGCTCATGGCGGCGACGGCGACGGGCGTGGTCATGG
>CAZZPX010000244.1:0-5624 GCA_964655955.1 uncultured Phycisphaerales bacterium
GCGCGGCTGGCGCGGCGCGACCGACAGTTACGAGGTGGTCGACGGAGCCATCCGGTGCAGACCGCACCACGGCGGGACGCTCTTCACGGACGAGCCATACGGCGACTTCGCCGTGCAACTCGAGATCAGGATTCCCGCCGGCGGCAACAACGGGCTCGCCATCCGCTATCCCGGCGAAGGAGACACGGCCTACGTCGGCATGTGCGAATTGCAGGTCCTCGACAACGCCGCGCCGCAATACGCCGAGCTTGATCCGAGGCAGTACCACGGCTCGGCGTACGGCCAGATCGCAGCACAGCGCGGTTACCTGCGGCCGGCGGGCGAGTGGAACTTCCAGGAGGTGACGGTGCGGAAGTCGCGCATCACCGTCGAATTGAACGGCACCGTCATCCTCGATGCGGATCTCGCCGCCAATGAAGACTTCATGTACGACAAGGCGCACTTCGCCGGCCGGCTGCGCCCAGAAGGTCATTTCGGTTTCGCGGGCCATAGCGATCCCGTGGCCTTTCGCAACATCCGCATCAAGCGACTCGCGGACGGGGAGTAGCGGCGCCCGCAGGCGCGAACGACGGCCGCCTGCGCGGAGTCGAGCGCACCGCGGCGGAGGGGTCTCTACTCGCCGGGGACGTACTTCTGCACGATCGGGAAACGCCGACCGAAACCGAATGCGCGATGCGTCACCTTCAGCCCGATCGGCGCCTGCTTGCGCTTGTACTCGCTCAGGTCGATCAGCCGCGTGAACCTGCGCACGACCTGCGGATCGAAGCCCGTCTCCTCGATGATGCGCCGGCTCGACTGCTCCAGTTCGACGTAGCGCTGGATGATCTCATCGAGCACTTCGTACGGCGGGAGCGTGTCGGTGTCCCTCTGGTCCGGCTTCAGCTCGGCTGACGGCGGCTTGTCGATCGTGTTCTCGGGAACAGGCGGTCGCGCAAAGCCGCATGCCTGCGGCTGCGCGTTGATCCAGCGGGCGAGACGATAGACCCAGGTCTTGGGCACGTCGGAGATCACCGCGAGGCCGCCCGCCATGTCGCCGTACAGCGTGCAGTACCCCACCGCCATCTCCGACTTGTTGCCGGTCGTCAGCAGCAGGGCCCGCAGCTTGTTGCTGAACGCCATGAGCGTCAGCCCGCGCAGGCGCGACTGCACGTTCTCCTCCGTCTCATCGGCCGGCAGGTCGGGCGGAAAGTGCGGAAAGACCGCCTGCTCCACGGCACGATGCATGGCTTCGATCGGCACGGTGATCAGCCGCATCCCCAGGCGCTCCGTCAGTTCCTGCGCATCCGTCCTGGAGCCGACCGAGGAGTAGCGGCTGGGCATGGAAACGCCGGTGACGCGCTCGGGCCCGAGCGCCGCGACGGCGATCACAGCGACCAGCGCTGAATCGATCCCGCCGCTCACGCCCAGCACCGCCGACGTGAAGCCGCACTTGCGGCAGTAGTCGCGCACGCCGAGCCGCAGCGCCTCGAACATCTGCTGCTCGTCCGGCATCCGCGGCAGGTTGACGCCGGAACCGTCGAGCGAAAACACCGCGAGGTCGGGCCGAAAGGCGGCGGCGTGGGCGAGGAGCGAGCCGCTGCCGGCGCAGGCGGCGCTGTTGCCGGAGAAGATCAATTCATCCTGCCCGCCCACCTGGTTCACGTAGATGACTGGGCAGCCGCAGGTTCGCGCCGCTTCGCAGAGCAGTTGGCGCTGCCGCGCCGGTTTGCCGAGCGCAAAGGGGCTCGCGGAGGGATTCACGATCAGATCGCAGCGCGCCCGCGCCAGGTCCTCGAGCGGATCCTGGCCGTAGTCGCGTCGAACCGTCACGTCGCGGGCCCGCCAGAGATCCTCGCAGATCGCCAGGCCGATGCGTTTGCCGGCGTAGTCGACGATGAGCGGTTCTTCGCCGGGATCGAAGTAGCGATCCTCGTCGAAGACGTCGTAGGTGGGCAGCAGCCGCTTGTGATACCAATGCGTGATCTCGCCGTCCGCGCAAAAGGCGAGGCTGTTGCGGATGCCGCGCCTGCCGCGGGCTCCGGCCAGCGTCAGCGCGCCACCCGCCGCGGTCGGCACGCCGATGATTGCGGCAATCCCCCGGCAGGCGCGGGCGATCCGCTCGGTCGTGGCGACGCACTCACCGACAAATCCCTCGCGCAGCAGCAGGTCTTTCGGCGGATACCCCGGCACAGCGAGTTCGGGAAAGACGACCAGTTCCGCCCCTTTCTCCCGCGCCTCGCCCAGCGCAGTGAGAATCAGGCGCGCGTTGCCTTCCAGGTCACCGATGGTCGGATCGATCTGTGCCAGCGCCAACCGCATGGCGCGGATGATACGGCAATCAGCGCCGCCAGGATGGCGGACGGGACTGCGGTGCCGCTGCGCCGCACCGGTATAGTGTCGGGCCATGTCGCTGCTGCCCAACCTTCTCGCCACGCGTCGCGGCCGACTCACGGCGTTCTTCTTTCTGTACGTGGCGGAGGGGATTCCGCTGGGCTTCACGGCGACGGCGATTGCCACGCAGCTTCGTCGCGAAGGCGTGATGCCGAGCCAGATCGGCGCCTTCATCGCTGTCCTCTACCTTCCCTGGGGCTGGAAGTGGGCGATGGGGCCCATCGTCGATCTGGTCTACAGCCGCCGGCTGGGTCGGCGACGCCTGTGGATCGCTGCGGCGCAGCTCGGCATGATCCTCTCGCTGCTCTCGATCATGAACGTGCAGATCGATGCGAGCCACCTGCGGTTGTTCTTCATCGCGGCGATCGTGCTCAACATCTTCAGCGCCGTGCAGGATGTCGCCATCGACGCGCTCGCCGTGGGATCGCTGCGCACCGACGAGCGAGGCCTGGCGAACGGGCTGATGTTCTCCGGGGCGTACACGGGGCAAATCGTGGGCGGCTCCGGCGTGCTCTTTCTCAACGACTGGCTGAGGAACGCCATCACGGGCAATCCCTTCCAGCTGACTTTCCTCTTCGTCGCCGCAGCGCTGCTCGCGATCATGCTCTTCGTCACGCTGCCGCTGCGCGAACCCAGGACCGGGGACGGTCAGCGGCGTCAGGGGGGCTTGCTGGAGACGCTGTGGGGCGAACTCGCCAAATACGTCGGGCAGGCACTGCGGGCGTTCTTCGGCTCGGGCCCGGCGCTGGCGGCCTTTCTCCTGGCGCTCATGCCCATCGGCACGTACTCGCTGTCTCTTGCGCTGCAGGCGAATCTTACGGTCGAGATCGGCATGAGCGACAGCGACATCGCCACGCTCAGCCTGATCACCGCCGTCATCGCCGCCGTCTGCTGCGTCATCGGCGGCTACCTTTCCGACAGGTTCGGCAGACGGCGCATGCTCGCCGTCTATGTTCTCGGTACGACCCTGCCGCCGCTCGTCTTCGCCTGCATCATGCTGCACCACGACTGGATCATGCCCGTCGACCCGACGGATCCCAACCGCCGCCTCGCGCCCGAGTCACTCGTCCGCGCCTTCTGGGGGATCGCCATGGCGCACGCGACGTTCACCGGCCTGGTTTACGGCACACGCACGGCGATCTTCATGGACGTCTGTGATCCTAAGGTCGCCGCCACGCAGTTCACGGCGTACATGGCGCTGCTCAATGTCGTGATCTCCTACTCAGCATTCTGGCAGGGACGCGCCATCGAGCGCGTGGGATACCCGGCGACGCTGTTTCTCGACGTGGGGCTGGGCGTGCTGTGTCTCGCCGTGCTGCCCTTCGTCAAGCCCCGGTCCAGGGAAGCGTCCGCGCCTGAGAACGAGGCATCGATCGCCTGAGAGCAAGTTCAGCCGCGACACGCAGCGGAGCGCTTCCCTGTTCAAGGATGCGATCGCGCCATCGACAAGCGCCTTACGGCTTGCCCGCGAACTTGCCCAGCAGGATCGTGTGCGTGCGCAGCCCCTTGCGATAGCACTCGATCTCGAATTTCTCGTTGGGTGAGTGCACCCGATCGTCGCTCAGCCCGAAGCCGAGCAGCAGCGTCTCGAGGCCCAGCACGTTGCGGAAGGAGCCGACGACGGGGATCGACCCGCCGCTGCCCATCAGCACGGGCTCGACGCCCGTCGCCTCCTGGAGCGCCTCGCGCGCCTGCTGCATCTCCGGCAGATCGGGCGGCGTCAGGCAGGGAATTCCCGAGCCGTGGTCGATGAACTCCAGCCGGCATCCGGTCGGCGTGTGTTTGCGCAGCCAGCGTTCCAGTTCCGCCTTGATCTTCTGCGGATTCTGATCGGGAACGAGGCGACAACTGATCTTGGCCCCGGCGTAGGAGGGAATCACCGTCTTCGCTCCGGCCTTCTGGTAACCGCCGTAGATCCCGTTGATGTCGCAGGTCGGGCGGGCCCACTGGCGCTCAAGCGTGGTGTATCCTTCCTCGCCCATTCGCGCCTCGGGCGTCAGGCCGATCGCTGCAAGTTCGCCTTCCTCGTCGTAGTCGAGTTTCGCCCAATCTCGGCGCTGCTCCTGGCTGAGTTCGCGCACCTCGTCATAGAAGCCGGGCAGATTGCACCGGCCATGCGGGCCGAAGAGGCCGCTGAGCATCTTGACCAGTTCGTTGATGGGGTTGGGAACGCAGCCGCCCCAGTGGCCGGAGTGCAGATCCATGTTGGGCCCGTGGAGAATCGCCTCGCAGTAGACGAGCCCGCGCAGCGAGAAGGTGACAGCCGGTGTATTGCGATCCCACATGCCCGTATCCGAGACGAGGCAGACATCGCACTGACGCAGCGTCTCTGCGTTGTCCTTGAGGTACTTCTCGAGATTGACGCTGGCGCATTCCTCTTCGCCCTCGAGCAGGACGGTGAGCCGCACGGGAATATCCCCCGTCTCTTCCTTCCAGGCGCGCAGCGCCTCGAGGAACATCATCACCTGCCCCTTGTCGTCGACAGCCCCGCGAGCGACGAGGCGCTTGTGGCCGTCCTCCTTGATGACCGGCTCAAAAGGCGGCGACTCCCACAAATCGAGCGGATCCGGCGGCTGCACGTCGTAGTGTCCGTAGAACAAAACGTGCGGTCCGTCGTAGCCCTTCGGCCCGGGGTGATGCGCGTAGACGACGGGGTGGCCCGGCTTCTCCTTCGTGCCCGTCTCGTGCAACTCCGCTTTCACGCCCGATTCACGCAGATGCTCCACGCACCACTGCCCCGCGCGGCGGCACGACTCGCGATACGCCGGGTCGGTGCTGATCGAGTCGATGCGCAAGAGGTCGCAGAGGCGCTGGATCCCCGCGTCGAAGTTCTTCTCTGTGCGGTCGAGAACGGCCTGGGTGGTGGCGGCGGTGGGCATGATCATCCTCCGTGCGATGGGGTGCGGTGGACACGGCATCGTACCGCGCGGAGAGCAGCGACGCGGGCGCCTGCCAAGGTCATCCAACACTCTGTTGACCGACTTTCCCCCGGTCGCGCCACAGGCCCACCCGTCGCTGCCTGCTCGCGCACCATGCGGAATCGCGAGCGCGCTTGCGCGGCTCAACGGATGTAGAGCGGGCGAGACGCTCTTCCAAACGTCGAAAACGGGCAGGAGAGACACAGTCGCGCTGCCATAACCGGGGAAGTTGCAAATGCGGCGGGTTATGGCGCGCCCGCACGGGGACCATGGGCGGTCAGAAAGAGCGGCTGCTGCCCATCGTGAAGACCCATCATGGCCGTCGCCTCCATGCCA
>CAZZPX010000245.1:0-5564 GCA_964655955.1 uncultured Phycisphaerales bacterium
AGCGCAAAGTGCAAAGATCGAATACCTTAATACCAAAGGTTTGGCTGATGAGAACATCGTATCGCCCAATGAATTGGCTTTGGCAAAAGCAAAGCTAGATAAGGCTAATGCGGAGGTAAGGTTTACAGAAACCCGCTTGGGTTTCACCGATATCAAAGCATCTTTTGACGGAGTTATGGGTCATTTTCATGCCAGGATCGGCAGCCTTCTCGATGAGGGCGAGTTGTTGACGGAACTATCTGATATCAGACAATTGTGGGTCTACTTCAACGTTCCAGAAGCAGACTACCTGAATTTTAGAATGGAAGAAGGCGACAAACTTGGTGAAACCGTCCAACTAAAAATGGCAAATGGCAAGATTTATGATCACCCAGGTGTCATTGAAACGATTGTAGGTGACTTTGATAACACTTACGGCACTATTCAGTTTCGTGCCTTATTTCCTAACCCGGACAGAATTCTCAGGCATGATGAGACAGGAACTATCCTTTTGACCAAGCATTATCCAAATGCCATGATTATCCCGCAAAAAGCGGTGTTTGAAATCATGGATAAAAACTATGTCTACGTCATCAATGAAGAAGAAAAGCTGGAACAAAGGCTTATCCATATAGAGGCCGAGATGACAAAACTGTTTATTGTTAGCGATGGCTTGGATGTCAACGACAGGGTGTTGCTTGAAGGTATACGAAAAGTCAATCCTGGAGACAAGGTGAGCATCAATTTAAGGCCGCCCGAAGAGATTCTCCCGGAATTAGAGTTGTATACCGAATAACTGTTTAGTTTAAGGATTAAGCCATGTTTAGTATTTTTCTTAAAAGACCTGTGATGGCGATTGTGTTATCGCTGATGTTCGTATTTATGGGTCTTTTGGCAATGAAAACATTGCCAGTTTCCCAGTTTCCAGATATTGCGCCGGCTCGGGTTACGGTTTCGGTATCATTTCCCGGTGCCAGTGCCGAAGTGCTGGTGAAATCGTCCCTGATTCTCTTAGAGCGTGCTATCAATGGCGTGCCTGGTATGAGATACATCACTTCGGATGCAACCAGCGCCGGCGAAGCGACCATTCAAGTGTATTTCAATCAAGGCGTTGATCCTAATATTGCGATGGTCAACGTGAAGACACGTGTGGATCAGATGATGAGCAGGCTGCCAACACTGGTGGAGTTGGAAGGCGTGATCGTGAACTTCGTCCAGCCCAGCATGCTTATGTATGTCAATATCTTCAGCACGGACAAAGACGCTGATCAGAAACTTTTATTTAATTATGCTTACGTCAATGTCATTCCAGAGATTCAGCGCATTACTGGAATCGCCCAAGCGACCATACTGGGCTCTCGCCAATATGCGATGCGCGTTTGGCTGAACCCGGAGCGGATGCGAGCCTATAAAGTCTCGGCAGAAGATGTGATGAAAGCCCTGGCAGATCAAAGCATTATCGGACGTCCCGGTCGCCTCGGGCAAAGTACAGGCAAAGCCGCCGAGTCCAAGGAGTATGTGCTGGTCTATAAAGGGCGTTTCAATAAGCCGGAAGAATACGAAGATATTATTATCCGGTCTTCTTCGGAAGGAGAGATTCTGCGCATAAAAGATATAGCCGAGGTCGAGCTGAACAGTGAGTTTTACAATATTTACTCTGATAAAGACGGATACCCTTCGGCGTCTATCGTGCTTAAGCAAAATTACAACACTAACGCGCAAACAGTTATAGCGGCAACGAAGGAAAAACTGGAAGAATTGAAAAAGTCCTTCCCGGAGGGGATGGACTACGAAATCAACTATGATGTGTCGCGTTTCGTCGAGGCGTCCATCGAACAAGTGTTACACACCTTGGTGGAAGCTTTCATACTGGTTTCTCTGGTGGTTTTTATTTTTCTTGGCGACTGGCGTTCTACTTTGATCCCTGTCCTCGCGGTACCGGTTTCGCTGGTTGGAGCATTCGCCGTTATGTCCGCGTTCGGACTTTCCATCAACCTTATCACCTTGTTCGCTTTAGTGCTGGCTATTGGTATTGTGGTCGATGATGCTATTGTGGTGGTGGAAGCTGTGCATGCAAAAATGGCCGACGAGCATTGCAGTCCTTATGAAGCTTCTCGAAAAGTATTGGGGGAAATCGGCGGCGCTATTGTAGCGATTACGCTGGTCATGGTATCGGTGTTCGTCCCTATTGCCTTTATGCCAGGACCGGTTGGAGTGTTTTATCGAGAATTCTCTATTACCATGGCATCGTCGATCATTATTTCAGCAATTGTGGCGCTATCGCTTGCTCCGGTGCTGTGTGCCATGATCCTTAAAAATACTCATGGTCAGCCGAAACGAAAAGATCCAATCAGCCTTTTCATCGATGGTTTTAATTTTGTTTTTGAAAAAGTCACCGGGCGCTACGTCCGATTGATGAACTTCATGGTCACCCGGCGCATTGCCACGCTTTTGATATTGGCCGGGTTTTCCTTCGGTATATTTATAGTCGGTAAAACCTTGCCTTCCGGTTTTATTCCCGGCGAAGACCAAGGCATGATTTATGCGATTATCCAAACGCCGCCCGGCTCAACCATCGAAGTGACCAACAAAGTGGCACGAGAACTGGAAATGCTAGCTGAAAAAATCGAAGGTGTTAAATCGATTTCTTCTCTGGCTGGGTATGAAGTACTCACCGAAGGTCGCGGGTCAAATGCAGGGACCGTTATTATCAATTTGAAAGATTGGTCAGAGCGTAAACATTCTGTAATGGAGGTTATCGAAGAGTTGGAAGAAAAAAGCCATGACATGGGTGCAGTCATCGAGTATTTCCAACCTCCGGCGGTGCCGGGATACGGCGCGGCATCGGGTTTGTCATTTCGCTTGGTAGATAAGACAATAAATACAGACTACTACGAATTCGATGAGATCACCAAAAATTACATGAATGCATTGCGCGAACGTAAAGAGCTGACTGGCTTGTTTACCTTTTATGCGGCCAATTATCCACAATACGAGCTGGTCATCGACAATAAACTTGCCATGCAAAAAGGGGTTACCATCAATGATGCGATGAATCAGTTGGACATCATGATCGGCAGTACCTATGAACAGGGCTTTATCCGTTTTAATAACTTTTTTAAAGTATACGCTCAGGCATTGCCGGAATTTCGGCGTGCCCCCGAGGATGTGCTGAAATACTTTGTGAAAAATGATGAAGGTGAAATGGTACCGTACTCCGCCTTCATGACTATGGTGAAAAAGCAGGGGCCCAACGAACTCACGCGTTATAACCTCTATAACACGGCAGCGATTCGCGCTGAACCCGCAAAAGGTTACACCACCGGCGACGCCATCAATGCAGTCCTGGAAGTCGCAGAAGAGACCCTGCCAAAAGGTTTTGACATTGCCTGGGAAGGCTTAACATTTGACGAAGCCGCACGGGGCAACGAAGCGCTGGCGATTTTCTTTGTCGTTATCTTGTTTGTCTACCTGGTGCTGGCCGCGCAATACGAAAGCTTTCTTTTACCCTTGGCCGTCATACTTTCTCTGCCCCCCGGTATTTTTGGTGCTTTCTTATTATTAAGAGAATTAGGGCTCGCCAATGATGTGTATTCACAGCTGGGAATGGTGATGTTAGTTGGCTTACTCGGGAAAAATGCAGTATTGATTGTCGAATTTGCATCCCAGAAGCAAGCCCAAGGCATGACGGTTATGCAGGCAGCGATTGCGGGTGCACAAACGCGTTTCCGACCGATTTTGATGACGTCATTTGCTTTCATAGCGGGGTTGGTACCTTTGGCGATGGCCACGGGAGCGGGAGCAATCGGCAACAGGACAATTGGTACCTCAGCGCTGGGTGGGATGATTTTCGGTACCGTGTTTGGCGTCATCATTATTCCAGGGCTTTATTATATATTTGCCAAAATGGCAGAAGGTAGAAAATTAATTAAAGATGAAGACCTTGACCCATTAACCGAGACTTATGACTATGGCCCTAAAAATGAGATCAAAGACTAAAATATTTCAGATTATGGCTTCAAGCGCGTTGGCACTTATGCTGCAAGCCTGCGGTACGCCTGATTTGCTCATCAAAAAAGAAGACACACATCTTCCCACTGTTTTTAAAGAAGGTGTTTCGGATAAGGACAATGTGGCAAATATTAAATGGGAAGATTTTTTTAGTGACCCTAATTTAGTAAGTTTGCTGAATATAGCTGTTGAAAATAATAAAGAAATTAATATTATGATGCAGCGTATCACTGTTGCACAGAATGAAATTCAGGCACGTCGAGGCGAATACTTGCCATTTGTAAATATTGGTGGTGGTGCAGGTAAGGAAAGAGTCGGCGAGTTTACACGCGAAGGCGCTGTTGAAGAGCATCTGCCAGTAAGGGAAGGCCGGAATTTTCCTAGGTACGTGGGAGATTATCACTTTGGGCTGTTTTCAACCTGGGAGATAGATATATGGAAAAAATTAAGGAATGCGAAGAAGGTCGCTGTTTTCGAGTATATGGCGTCAAAAGAAGGTAAAAATTTTTTAGTGACTAACCTGGTCGCTGAAATTGCCCATTCGTATTATGAACTGCTTTCCTTGGACAACCAGCTTAACAATTTAGAGCAAAACATTAGTATTCAGCAAAATGCTCTGACGATGGTCAGGCGTCTGCAAGAGTTTGCAAGAGCAAGCACACTTGCCATCAAACGCTATGAAGCAGAAGTGGCAAAAAACAAAAGTAAACTATACCAAATTAATCAGAGTATTACTGTTGTTGAAAACCGGATAAATTTTTTGCTGGGGAGGACGCCGCAACCTATCCAGCGTGCTTCTGGTAGTTTTATGGAGTTCAAACCCTTCATGCTTAAAACAGGCATTCCGTCACAATTGCTGCAAAACAGGCCGGATATTAGGCAAGCAGAGCTTGAGCTATCGGCGGCGGAATTAAATATAGAGGTGGCCAGGGCTAAATTCTATCCCTCCTTTAGTATAAATGCTGGAATAGGATTTGAAGCTTTTGCACTTAAGTATCTGATCAATACTCCAGAGTCATTGGCGGCCACTATCGCGGGAGAATTAGTGGCGCCACTGGTCAATAGGAATGCCATTAAAGCGGAATATAAAAATGCCAATGCCAGGCAGATTCAGGCAGCTTTTGAGTATGAGCAAAGAATTATCAAAGCTTATACTGAAGTAGCGAATCAGGTTGCAAATATCAATAACCTCGACAAAAGCTATCAGCTTAAGACAGACCAAGTTGAAGCGCTCAATAAATCAATTGATATCGCTAGCAGCCTATTCAAATCTGCTCGTACGGACTACCTGGATGTGCTGTTGGCACAAAGGGAGACCTTGGATGCCAAAGAGGATCAAATTGAACTGAAACAAAAGCAAATAGACGCAATGGTGGATCTTTATAGATCACTTGGTGGAGGGTGGCAGTGAGCCTCAGGTATTTCGATTTTATCCATCGAAAAAACTATATGTATGAAATCGCAAATGTCATGTGGCAGTGAGCCTCAGGTATTTCGATTTTATCCATCCATGGCTGGGCAGGGTTTAGTTTCGATGGCAACTATACCTGGTCCACATCTAATGAGCACCTCTA
>CAZZPX010000246.1:0-5562 GCA_964655955.1 uncultured Phycisphaerales bacterium
CGACGCGCCCAAGGGCAAGAGGTGGAAGGAGACGCCCGGCGGGTTCAGGTACGCCGGCGATCTCGTGCGGCACATTCGCGAATTCAAGGGGCATCCTGACCGGCGCGGATTCGGCGTGGGCGTCGCGGGCTTCCCCGAAGGACACCCCGGCACGCCGAACCGCCTGCTCGAGATGGACTATCTCAAGGCGAAGGTCGACGCCGGCGCCGACTACATCTGCACGCAGCTTTTCTTCGACAATCACGATTTCTTCGACTTTCGCGATCGTTGCGAGTTGTCGGGCATCAAGGTGCCAATCATCGCCGGCATCATGCCGATCACGAGCATCGGCGGCGCGCGGCGGATCGCCGACCTGGCGGCGGGAGCGCGCTTTCCGGCGCCGCTCATGCGGGCGCTCACCCGCGTGCATGATGACGATCAGGCTGTGGAGAATGTCGGCCTGCACTGGGCGACCGAGCAGTGCCGCGACCTGCTCGACAACGGCGTGCGCGGCATCCACTTCTACACGCTGAACAAGTCGCGAGCGACGCAGCACATCTACGAGACGCTCGGTGTCAAGGACACGGAGATGTACCACGAAGCCAAGCCGCGCGGCCTCACGGCCAAGGCATGAACCAAAGAGAGCCTGGCGACCAGAGTCACGAGGACTTCAGTCCTCCCGTCGACCATCCCCAGTGGCTTACCTCGCGAATCCCCGGCTCCCAGCCCCGCGACAGCGTGCGGACCAGGCCGGCCGGTCACGCTACACTGGTGTCGGAAACGCACCCGTAGCTCAGTTGGATAGAGCATCGCTTTCCTAAAGCGGAGGTCGCAGGTTCGAGTCCTGCCGGGTGTACTTCAGTTCCTGGGCACCCCCGTCAGTACACATCCAGATCACGCCCACAGCGCACTTCGCCGTCGTAGTGGTCGCGGATCTCGGCGAGCAACTCCTCCTCCGTCGCGCCCCAGAGCAATAGGTGCGTCAGCACCAGCAACGTCGGCTGCGCGGCTCGGGCGATGTCGGCAAGCTGCTTTGACGACGTGTGCGCCTGCGCGTGGTACTCCTGCCACCGCCGCGGCAGTCGAGCAAAGCCCGCGGTCGAGTACACCTCGTGCAGCAGGATGTCGCAGCCCCGGGCGTGCTCAACCACGTTCGGGTGCGGCACAGTGTCGCCCGACACGACGATCGTGCGGTCCGCAGACTCGAACTTGTAGCCGAAGGCGTGCTGCCAGCCGGCGTGCTCCACGGCAAACGCCGTCACGCGCACGCGCTCATCTTCAAACGCCACGCCGGGCTCGATCTCGTGCACATTGACGCTGTACGCTGCAGCGTTGCCGCGCTCGAACCCCTCGACGCGCAGGCGGATGTCCTGGTCATAGGCTGCGAGCAGGTGCTCGGTCATGTGCGCCAGCCCCGGCGGGCCGAACGCTTCCAGCGGGCCCGGGCGACCGAGCACGGCCGGGGTCAGCAACAGGTCCGGCAGACCGAGCGCGTGATCGCTGTGCAGGTGGGTGACGAAGAGGCGACTGAGCTTCTCCACGGCGAGGCCGGCGACGCCGCGCTCGTGCGCCGCCGCCGCTTGGCGTACGACGCCCGGGCCGCAGTCGACGAGGTAGGGGACATCACCGACGACGATCGCCAGCGCCGGGCCGCGGCGATCCGGCTCCGCGTTGGGTGTACCCGTGCCGAGCAGCACGAGCTGTGTTTGGGAGGAGTTTGGATGAGTATCCTGCGAGCGGGTCGGCATGTGTTCCTTTCGCCCTCCCCGGGGGGGCTCGCGTGCAGCCTAACGCGGTCCGCTGCGTCGTGTTCTTCGCCGTGAGGTCGCCGCAGTTCTGCGCCGGCTCACCTCGATCGGAAGAGCAGTGCCGCAGCGCCGCGGGTCGCCTGCCGCGTCGCCTGTATCGCCGGTCCACTGGTTATCGCTCCACCGGCATCAGGCTTTCCCTCATAAACCGCAGCGTCAGATGGATTTGTGAAAAGAGAACTTGCCATCCACCTGCTTGGGGGCATCCTTGGAGGGCACATGGAATCGAAGACGAGATCAAGTCGGATTGTCCGTGCGTCGGCACTGCTGCTGATCGTGGGGCTGTCCGGCTGCGCCGCCCGCGAGGAGCGGGGGCCGCTGCTGCCTATCCGCCTGCATGAGCGCGGCGTGTCGAGCACGCTCGTCCTGCCGGGCTTGGTTCAAAAGGACAGTATCGCCACATCGGCGGGCAACTCGGTCTGGCGCGACTACCTGCAGACGCGCCGGGACGGGGCGCTGGGGGTGTCCCGCCGCGACCACTCGCCGCTGGTCTCGGAGTCGGTCCTCAAGGTCGACCTCGAGCGGTATGGCTCTTCGGGACGAATTGTTGCGCGTGATCGGGCGGAGCAGCGGAGCGTCATCATCCGCCGCCGCTGAGTTCAGCAGGATCTCAAAGCACGACTCTCCCCGCTTGTGGTGGCTATCACGCCATGCCTCGGCTCCGTCGTGCGCCAGGGTATCCCCTCTTTGCGGCAGGTTTCCGGAAGGGTGGGGGGCGATGCCGGGGCCAACCCGCGCGCCGGGGCGCATGTCTTGGTGGAAAATGGATGAATGCGGCGTTTGCCGGGACCTGGGAGGTCTGGAGCAGTGCGCCCGCTTCGCTGCAAGTGCTTTGTTTCCTTGGAACCGGCGGACTTAACCTTGACCAGTTTCACAGTTGCCTGCATACTCAGAATGAGCGCGACTGGAAGCTGACACAATCCTCGCGTCCGTTCGCACATCGGCGCAAGTCCCAGGAAGCGTTTGGGCGCGGATCGTGCGGAGGCGGATGGCGCAGGAGGAACGGGGGCCGAGGACCCATGCAAACGATCACCAAAAAAGACCTGATCGACCGTATCGCGGAGAGCACCGGGCAGCGGCGGGTTGCTGTGAAACAGACGGTGCAGGCGTTCCTCGATGCGGTCATTGACGAGTTGGGGCAGGGCAACCGCCTGGAGTTTCGCGACTTCGGGGTCTTTGAATCGAAATTGCGCAAGCCCAGGCAGGCGCAGAATCCCAAGACGCTGGAGCCTGTTCCCGTCCCCGCCAAACAGACGGTGAAGTTCAAGCCGGGCCGGCTGATGAAGCAGGTGCTCGACGAGGGGCTGCCCAAGCGCCTCGAGGAAGAAGGGCTCACGGAAGACGGCGTGGAGATCGTGACGCGCCCGCTCAAGCCGGTCGAGCGCATCGAGTCGCAGCGGACGAGCTGACGCAATCGGCAACCCGGAAGCAGGAGCATGTGGGGTTTTGTTGTGCGCTGATCAGAGCGACCAAGGCCAGCCAGCCGCCGTGTCCGCGGAAGTTCGTCCGTGCTTTCGCCTGGCGTGAGGTTCTGCCGCGCCGCCAGCGCGAAAGAGTCGGCTGCGCCGCAGATGCTCGACGGCGCGCTCAGGCCTGTGGCAGCACGAGGGAGCTTCCGGCATCAAGCGCCGCGGGACGGCAATGGGGCCGCCGCGGCGTGGCCGAAGCGCGGGAGACGCTGTCGCGTCGAGCGCCGGCCTGGACGCCGCTCTGTCGCGGCGCCCCCTGCAGCATGGCGCGGATGGCCCGCGCTTCCTGGCGGCGTCCGGCTCGTTGAAACTGGACCATCGCGAGGCGCTGGCTGCGCCGGTGCGACTGCAGGCCGAAAAGAAACATGCGGGCAAGGGAGCGGGCGAGTTGCATGACGAGGTCTCCTGTCCGAGGTGTTCGTTGCGTTCCGCCGGAAAGGATGCAGCCGCGGGCGATCGTCTTCCCATGCAATTCGAAACTTCGCCGTCGCCGGCGTGTCGCACGCCTCTGCCGACGCAGTGAGCGCAAGAAGACATCGCCCGTATCTCGCGGAGCGGGCGTCACTTTCGCCCCATAGATCACTATTGGATCTTGATAGCAGAGAAACAAAAGTTTTCGCGCAAGTTGCGAACCGGTCATCCGGCAGCGGCGGCTGCGGCCTTGCGCTGGCGGTCCGCGCGCTTGCGCTCGTTGTCGCTCAGAAGCTTCTTGCGCAGGCGAATCGCCTTGGGCGTGATTTCGACCAACTCATCCGATTCGATGTACTCCAGCGCCGCCTCCAGCGAGAGCAGTCGCGGGGCCTTGAGCACCTGCGTCGCTTCCTTGGTCGATTCGCGCACGTTGCTGAAAGCCTTCGCCTTGACGACGTTCACGCCGAGATCGTTGTCGCGAGAGTTCTCGCCGACGATCTGGCCCGCGTAGACCTGTTCCTGCGGGCGAACAAACATGACGCCGCGCTCGGAGAGATTGAGCAGCGCGTGCGTCGTCGCCGCGCCGGTTTCGGTGGCGATGAGCACGCCGTTCTGCCGGCGATGCTCCTTGCCGCGCACCGGCGCATAGCGCAGGAAGCTGTGATGCATGACGGCTTCGCCGCCCGTGGCGGTGAGCATGTGATTGCGCAAACCGATCAGGCCACGCGCCGGGATGTGCGCCTCGACGTGCAGGCGGTCGCCGCGCTGATCCAGCGTCTGGATCTCACCGCCGCGGCTGCCGATGAGTTCGAGCACCGACCCGACGCTCTCCTGGTTGACATCGACCATGAGCAGTTCGATCGGTTCGCAGCGCAGACCGTCGAGTTCCTTCTCGATGACTTCCGGTCGGCCGACGGAAAGCTCGTACCCTTCGCGGCGCATGTTCTCCAGCAGGATCCCCAGGTGCAGCAGGCCTCGGCCGGAGACGCGAAACTCCTCAGCCGACTCGCCCGGCTGCACGCGCAGGGCGAGGTTGGAGCGCAGCTCACGGTCGAGGCGGTCGCCAAGCTGGCGCGAGGTGACGTACTTGCCGTCCTGGCCGGCGAAGGGCGAATCGTTGATACGAAAGAGCATGTGCAGCGTCGGCTCGTCGACGGCGACGCGGGCGATGGGATGCGGCACCTCGGGGCAGGCGATGGTGTCGCCGATCTCGAAGTCGCCCAGCCCCTCGACCGCGCAGAGATCGCCGACGGAGACGATCTCCGCCTGCACCCGCCCGAGCCCTTCGAAGCGGTAGACCTTCTGCGCCCGTGCGAGTCGCTGCGAGCCGTCGGAATGAAACAGCGTCACCGCCTGGCCGGTGCTGATCGCCCCGGCGTAGACCCGGCCGATGGCGATGCGCCCGACGTAGCTCGAATAGTCCAGCGTCGTGATGAGCATCTGCAGCGGCACGTCGGCGTAGCCGACCGGCGGAGGCAGATGCGTGGCGATCGCGTCGAGCAGCGGCCGCATGTCCGTGCCCGGCGTCTCCGCCTCGAGCGACGCCCATCCCTCGCGCCCGGAGGCGTAGACCACCTGGAAGTCCAGCCGCTCATCCTTCGCATCCATTGCCACCAGCAGGTCGAAGACCTCGTTGACCACCTCGTCCGGGCGGGCGTTGGGCCGGTCGCACTTGTTCACCACCACGATGATCGGGTGGTCAAGCTGCAGCGCCTTGGCGAGGACGAAGCGCGTCTGCGGCATGGGACCCTCGAAGGCGTCGACCAGCAGAAGCACCCCGTCCGCCATCTTGAGCACGCGCTCGACCTCGCCGCCGAAGTCCGCGTGGCCCGGCGTGTCGATGAGGTTGATGCGGAAGGTCTCACCGGAGTGGGGGCCGGCTGCGGGCCGGTAAC
>CAZZPX010000247.1:0-325 GCA_964655955.1 uncultured Phycisphaerales bacterium
CTCTTGACCAGTTGAAATCCGCCTAGGCATCTGGCCGTGTGCCGTAAGCACAAGTAAAACCATCGGTTATGTCTATTCGCCGCCGGTTTTCAAGACCGGTGCCTTCAGCCGCTCGGCCACCCCACCCATCGGTGCGGGTATCGTCTGCAATCGCTCCTGACGAGTCAAGAAAGCGGGTTCCCGCAGCGCCATGCGGCTGTTGCGCGCTGCATTGCATTCGGCGCAGTGCGCTGATCCTGTGCGCCTGAAAGGTTGAACCGGTGGGAGATCGGCGGTGTCTTAACTGGTCGACTGACGGCTCAAATCAGATGCGAATCGATTCGCG
>CAZZPX010000247.1:335-5544 GCA_964655955.1 uncultured Phycisphaerales bacterium
GATCTCGACGGCGATGGCGACACCGACCAGGCCGACCTTGGCATCCTCCTCGCCGACTACGGCTGCGGAATCTAGGAGCGACGAAACCACCGGATTGCCTCTTTAGTTCACAGCGCACTCAATCGAGAAGGACCACCTGGCGGGAAGGCCTGCTCTATTGACGGCGCGACTCATCCGGCTGATCTTTCTGGTCAGCAATCCTTGTTCGAGCCGTGGCGGCGCGGACTGGAGCCGCGCCCTGACCGGTTCAACTCAGAAGCGCAGTCCGAATCCGAGCATGGGGCCGTGGTTGACGATGTCCCATTCGAACTTGTTGGCGCCGCTGCCGTCGCTGTAGTCCCAGCCGATGGCGCGGTAGCCGCCGTAGACGGTGGCGGGGATATCGAAGAGCTTGAAGTCGAAGCCGACGACGCTGCTGACGGACCAGGTGAGGTCGGACTCGACGCCAAAGCCGCCGACGTCGCCGTTGGCGCTGAGGTGCCAGCGCTCGGCGAGGGGCAGCACGAGCTTGGCGCCGACGATGGGATCGACCCAGTCACGATCGCCGGAGCGGGACGGCCCGTTGGCGGGATCAAGCTCGAGCGACAGGTAGCTGTAGCGACCGCCGGCGTACAGATCGAGCGTGGTGTCGCGCACATTGTTGGCGGCGGCGCCGGAGGGCGCCCATTCCCCGACGCGGAACATCACGCCGAAGTCGAGGATGCCCTGCTCCATGGTGACGTCGATATCGACCAGGCCAGCCGAGCCGCTCACGTCGTCGACGCCGAGATTGGCGTAGTAGCCGTCGAGGAAGCCCGCCCAGCGGCCGTAGCCGACTTCGAGGTGGCCGGAGAAGGCGAAGATCGAGTCGGACGCGTCGAGGATGTCGCCGAAATCGGCGCTGACGTCGGCGCTGTTGCCGCGCACGGTCAGGTCGCCCTCGACACCCATGAGCCAGAGCCAGGAGTTGAAGTGGAAGCGCCAGGGATCGGCTTCGTCTTGGAGAGTGGCCGCCGCTTCCGCAGTCGCACCCGACGCCGCAGCCGTCGTGGAGGGAATCGCGGGCAGGAAGGTAAGGGTCGGCTGCGTTTCCGCAGCGGCAAAGGGCGTGGCGGCAAGCAACAGTGCGCCAGGCAGCATTCGACCGAGCATCCGGCAGTTGTGTCTCATTTGGTTTTCCTTCGTTCGTGTTTGCGGCGCCGGCAGATCAGGGATGCCCTGCCTCGGGCTCGCCGAAGCCGTCGTCGAAAGGCAGGATCGGCTCGCCGCGCATGTTTGTCATGATGACCTTCATCTGGTCGACAAGGAAGAGGGGCTTGGCCGCTTCCGCGGCGAGCGTTTCGAGTCGCTGTTTGAGGGCCGCCACCAACTCGGGATGGTCCGCGGCGAGGTTCTTCGACTCGGAGGGGTCTTCCGCGAGGTTGAAGAACTCAACGTTCGACGGCAGGACGGTGCGCCAGACGAGCTTCCAGTCGCCCTGGCGAAGCGCCGCGCGGAACGGCTCGACGTTGTACACGATCTCGGAGCGCGGCGAAGCGGCGCCGGTCGCGAGCGTGTTCCAGACGTCGACGCCGTCGAGCGGCTTGCATTTCTCCGTCGAAGCCCCGGCGAGGGCTGCGAGCGTGGGATACAGATCGACCACGTGGACGAGCCCGTCGACGGCGTGGGGCTTGATGCGGCCGGGCCAGTTGGCGAAGGCGCACACGCGCGTGCCGCCCTCGTAGAGCATGCCCTTGCCTTCACGGAAGTGGCCGTTGTCGCAGGGGATCTTGATTTTCGACACGTCGGCCATCACGCCGGTGAACATGGGATTGTGCGTGCCGCCGTTGTCGCTGTGGAAGATGATGATCGTGTTGTCGCGCATACCCTTCTCTTCGAGCGCGGCGACGACGCGCCCGATTTCGTCGTCGAGGCAAGTGACCATGCCCGCGTAGGTGCGGCGTGTCGGATCCTCGATGTCGGGGTAGCGATCGATGTATTCCTGCGGTGCCTGGTACGGCGTGTGGGGCGCGTTGAAGGCAAGGTACAGGTAGAGCGGTGTCGAGGCGTCGTGCTGCTCGATCAGCCGCGCGGCGTCCTTGCCGAACAACGTCGTCGTGTAGCCTTCCTCTTGCACCGGCTCGTTGTCGCGGAACCAGTCGAGCACGCCGTGCTCATCGTGGGTGAAGTAGTCCAGTTCGCCGATCATGGCTCCGTACTGGTAGTCGAAGCCGCGTTGCCTGGGCCACCACTTCTTGTCGGCGTGGCCGAGGTGCCACTTGCCGATGATCGCGGTCTTGTAGCCGGCCTCCTTCAGCGCCTGCGGGAGCAGCCACTCGCTGGTGTCCAGACCGTACGCCGAAACCGAGGGGATAACAGCGGTCTGCAGCCCGTAGCGGAAGGGATAGCGCCCGGTCATCAGGGCGGCGCGGGTGGGCGTGCACATGGGCTGGGCATAGAACTGGGTGAGCCGGGCGCCGTTCATCGCCAGCGCGTCGAGGTTTGGCGTCCGAATGTCGGCGCAGCCGTTGAACCCGACATCCTTCCACCCGAGGTCGTCGGCGACGATGTGGAGGATGTGCGGCCGGTCGGCAGCGGATGCTTCCCCGCTGCGGCCTACGGGCGACGCGGAAGGGGCGGCGCAGCAGAGGTTCAAGGCGTTCGCAAGGGCGGCGAACGCCACGGTCGTCAGGCGTACGTTCGATCTCATCGTGTCAATACTCCCGGGGGGTCGCGAGTAGTCGCGGTACCGGCCTGGGCTCACCAAGCCACACACAGTCGTGTTCGAACCCGGGATAATACCTGGTGATGTGCTTCAGCGGAAGATGGAGGAGCACTCCACCTTGCCTCCAATCTTCATGCCGTACTCGAACTTCCTTATCCAATTTGTCGCGCGGTGAAGGGCGGACGCATGGGAGCCCGACCATCGTGCAGGGGCTGTTATGCGAGAGGCACAACGTGCGGACGGCGGCCCGCGCAGTTGCCGGCGCTGCGGGATGGCGGGCAGCCGCAAGGGACTCCTCCATCCGGAGAAGAGGACGGGCTTACATCGGGAGAGTTGGCAGCGCGCCTCTTGCCTTTTGCCCCGGCCTGCCCGCCTGGAAACCCGACGTGCCAGACTAGCCTGTTGTTTCCAGGAGGCTGCGATAGCAAGCGTCGCCTCAAGAGTGACATTCGACGCGATCAGCGCGCTGCGCACAGACGCCGGATCGCTCCGTCCGCACCGCGGGTCATCCGCCGATCAGTTGTTCAGCCTCGGCGAGGAACTGCCTGGCTTCAGCGTCGTTGAAGCGCCGCCGCTCCGACATGACTCGGCGCAGGCGCTGAAGCTGCTCGCGGGCCGCCTCTTCGTTGCCGAGTTGGTGCTGCGCCATAGCGAGAAAGGCGATGTCCTCGGGGATGCCGCGGTTGAGCGGATCGGCGCGCTGCAGCGTCGCGAGCGCTTCGGCGTAGTGGCCCATGCGGTACTGCGCCACGCCCAGCGTGTTGAGGTACGTGCCGCTCGGCTCGATGGCGCAGGCTTGCTCCGCGAGTTGCAGGGCCCGCGCGTATTCCTCCGCGCTGCGATCGAGGTCGCGACAGATGTACCAACTGGTGTTGTTCAGCTCCATCGCCACGCCGGTCGGCAGGTGGCCCGCGGGGAAGGTCCACACCCCGCCCAGGTCTGGTTCGATGAACGCCAGCCAGGCGAGGCGCACGGGCACGTCGCCGGGTCCGGCGGCGCGGTTGACTTCGGCCTTGACGGCCCCCTGCACGGTCTGGTCGCGGAACTCGAGTTCAAGGGGCAGGGGCGGGAAGTCGCCGCCGGTCTCGAAGCCGAGCAATCGCTCTCCGCCAGGCAACGGGTAGGTCAGGATGTTGCCCTCGAGGTCGATGCGCAGGTCGACCAGCGGACCGTATTCCGTCTTCAGGTGCTCGGCGAGTTCAGCGAGATCCGCTTCGCTCACCTCATCGGCGGAATCGTCGGTGAGCAAATCGTGAGCGGCGGCGAAGTCGCCCTGCTCGAGGACGGTGAAAAAGACACGGGCGCCCTGCATCGGCTGTTGCAGCCAGCGCATGAGAAACATCGCGCCGTAGACGTGGACCAGCAGGAACAGCCCTGAGAAGGCGATTCCCAGGAAGGCGAGCTTCCGGCCGCGGAGGTTCGTGGACGGCCCGGTCATGACGGCGAGGGCCGCCCCGCCGAGGATGAGCCCGAGCAGCGGCAGGAGGAAGGGAAGGCAGATGAGCACCCCACCCAGGCCGCACACGACCGACGCCACGGCGAGGGCGCTGGTGCGCGGCTGTTCCTCTTCGAACTCGAGCCAGTTGCGATTCGCGTGGTCGGAAGGGCTCATGCTGGATTCCTCATCTCTGCCGGGTGAGGGTCGGCCGCGGCGATGGCGGCCGGCGCGGCGCGTGCGGCGACAGGGCGAGTGCGATCGCGCCGCCCGCTGCATTGTTGGGAGGCAGGCGGCCGAATTTCCCGCCTCCAGGGGCATGGTACAGGCTGCGGCCCGCGTTGCCGCCTCGGCGACGAGCGCCCGCAGCGAAGGGAAGCGGCACTCAGCGTGCGACGGGCGGGAGCCCCTTGGCGCGGCGATCGCGGTCGATGATCTCGTGCACCTGGGCGGCGGCGCGGTCGAGAGCCTGCTGCGCAGGCAGGCCTTCCTTGACGGCGGCCACGAGCGCGCCCGTGACGGCGCTCTGCAGGTCGAACTGGTACAGCGAGGTCGCGACGAAGCCGGGATACGCGCCCGTGCGCGGGTGCGGCGTCATGGCGTAGAGCAACCACGCCGCGCGTTCGTCGAAGAGTTGGCGCGGCATGCCGGGCACCCGCACCTGCCCCGCCTCGGTGACGATGCCGGCGGTGGAGCGAAACGCCTCGGAATTCACCACGGAGAGACGGGCGGGCGGGGCGACGCGCAAGGCGTCCCAGTAGAGCAGCGACTGCTCGCGACCGGTCATCCACTTGATCATCTCCCACGCCTTGCGCGGATTGTCGCTGTGCGCGCTCACCGCCCAGAGCACGGAACCGCTGACGACCGCCCGCTCCTCGCCATGGGGCAGCGGCGCGATGGCGAAGTCGAGGTCGGGATAGTCCAGTTCGATGTTCGGCGCCCGCCAGGAGCCGTCCAACAGCATGGCGAGCTTGCCGACCTTGAAAAGCTGGGCCGGTCCCGCGGCGGACTCGGCCAGGTCGAGGGCCTTGATCGGCGCGTCCTCGGGGATGATCGAGACAAGAAACTCGAGGGCGCGGACTCCGGGCGGC
>CAZZPX010000248.1:0-5537 GCA_964655955.1 uncultured Phycisphaerales bacterium
GCGGACAGCGAGTCGCTGCGCATCGAGTACGAGCTCGAGCCGTATTTCAACGAGAACTACAAGAAGGGCTCCCCCGTGCACGTGACGGAGGCGTACCTGGTGTTGTATCACCGCGCCGGTGAGTGACGCGCGTTTCATTGACGGGCTTGCCCGCCGTGTTGCCGCGTCCGCGCGTCCATCCGCCGCCACAAAGCCGCCGCCGTTGGCGGCGCTCCGTCGCAGCGCTCCGGTGCACGGCGCGCCTCCGCCAAGGCCTGCGGGACAAGGCGAGGCACGAGCCGCCATCCCCGGGACCACCGCACCGCCATACCGCCTCGGCGTCGCCGCAGCACCGCCCCGGTCGTCGCCGTGGCGCGACCGGCGGTCGCGGCTTTCTGCGGTCTGTGCGGCCTGGGCTCACACGCCGCGCATGACGTAGGCCGCGGCGTAGAGGCCGGCCACCTGCTCGCGAGCATAGGTCCGCGGGGGATACGCCGGGTTCAGCGGCTGCAGACGGATCGCCTGCCCGGCCCCGGCGCCGTTGCCGGCGGCGCCCGTCTCCGACTCGAAGTAGACGCGCTTGAACGTCGTCTCGTGGTCGGGTTCGAGGCGAACGAAGCAGTCCGTGCCGGGCGGCGTGGGGCGGTCCGGGCTGAAGATGACGATGTCGCCCTCGCGGTAGTCCGGCTCCATGGAGTCGCCCACGACGCGGGCGGCGAAGGCCTGCGGATCGCTCAGTCCCGGGCAGGTGATGTACTCATCCGCAGCGCGGGCGGGGTAGTCGAGGTCGGTGAACTGAGCGGGGTAGCCGGCGGCGACGCGGTTGATGAGCGGCACCTGGCCGAGGGGCAGCGGCTGGAGATCGAGGTTGGAGTCGAGTTCATCGACCAGCCCCGCCAGTTCGCCCGACGCGTGCAACGTGTCCAGGCTGTTGCCGTTCGTCTTGAGCAGGCTGAGCAGGCGCTGGGTCGTCGCGGCCTGCCGGCGCGCGGCCTGCACCTGCCGCCGCACCGACGAGGGCGTGCGGTCCCACCGGCCGATCTCGACCAGCTGGCCGCCATCGAGGCTGAGGGCGCGTTCCAGGCGGGCGAGGATCTGCTCGCTGGGCGGATGTTCGCGCCGGCCGGTCTCGATGGTGGAGAGATAGCTCTTGGTGCAGCCGATGTGGTCGGCGACCTCCTGGAGTGTCAGCCCCAGTTGGTTTCGCCTGCCTCGAATAAGTGAACCAAGCCTCTGCATGGCTGTTCTCCCGTGTAAGCCACTGTTCAGTCAACCGTTGCGCCACGCCAGCCCGGCCGAGGCGCTGGCGTGACCGCATCCGTGCGCACCCGATCAGATACTGAACGACATTTGCAGTATACCGAACATTTCCCTTGCATCAAGCGAATTCCGGGCTATATCTGTACCCGTACGTTTACCAAACAGTAAACCGGGCGCCTTCAGCGGAGCTGAACGATGAACTGCTTCTTGGAACCTGACGCCGCGAACACCCTCCTCGACCGCCGCCGGCTGGAGCACCAGACCCTCGCCGAGCGCATCCTGCACCGCTGCGAACTGCTCGAGCCGGCCGACCGGGCACTGCTGGAGAGCATCTACAGCGACCACGTCCCGATCGCCCGGCTGGCGCGGGTGCGGGGCCAGTCGCCGCGCCAGGTCCGCCGCCGGGTCAAGCGGCTGATCGAGCGGCTGCTCTGCCCCACGACCGACTTCGTCCTGGCGCGACGGCGGGAATGGGAGAAGCAGCGCTGGCAGGCGGCGCGGCTGCACCTCGTCGCGGGCCGGGGGCTCGCGGAAACCGCCCGCGACCTGGGCCTGACGCTGCACACGGTGCGGAAGCACGTCGAAGCCGTCCGCACGCTCTACGAGCAGCACGTGCAGCAGGCGCAACAAGAAGCCGGCCGACCGGGGCAGGCGCGCAGGCTGCCCAGGCCGCGTACGACTCGTGAGGCATGTCAGGCATGAGCGGCGAAGCGCCCGCAAGCAGGCCCGAGGTGACGCTGAGGCTCGCTCACCGCGTATCGACCGCTGTGCGCCCGTCGCCAAGAGTGATGCAGGTGGCGGCGATGTTCGGCCTGGGCGTCGACGAAGCGCGCGTGGAAGAGATCGTGCCGCATACGACGCTGACGCTGCGGCCCGGCCAGGTCATCTTCGTGCACGGTCCCAGCGGCTGCGGCAAATCAACGCTGCTGCGGCTGATCCGCGAGGCGGCGGCGGAGGATGTGCGCCTGCTGATTGTCGAGCCAGGCCGCGCGGCGTCGGCCCCTGACGACCTGCCGCTCGTCGATGCACTGGGCGCGACGCTGGAGGCGGCGACCGGATCTCTGGCGGCCGCGGGCCTGGGCGACGCCTTCGTCATGCTCAGGTCGCCGCGAGAACTCAGCGACGGGCAGCGCTACCGCTGGCTGCTGGCCCAGGCGATGCAGGCGGTGGCGACGGTCGGCGCCGAGGCGCTGCCTGTCGTGCTTGCCGACGAGTTCGCCGCGACGCTGGATCGGCAGACGGCACAGACGATCGCGCGCAACGTGCGGCGCTTCGCAACCAGGGCGCGGATCTGCTTCGTGGCTGCGACGACGCACGACGACGTGCTGGAAGCGCTCGCCCCGGACGTGCTGGTCTACAAGCCGCTGGGTGCGGCAATCGAAGTGCTGGAGCGGGCATGACAGCGTGCGGACTCACAGGTGTTCGCGAGCGCTTTCGCCGGCTCGACGACGCCGGGGCCGAAGCGGGCGACGACTTCTCCTGCGTCGAGGGCGGCCGGGCCGACTATCGCGCCCTGGCGCGCTTCCACTACCTGCGCGGCGAACCGGCGACGATGACGCGCGTGCTGACGCTGCGCTGTCGCCGCCCCACCGTCGTCGGCCGCTACCTGGGACGGGCCGCGGAGGACGTCCTGGCGGCGGTGCTGGTGGTGTCGCTGCCGCACCCGGGCTGCCTGATGCGCGACGTTGCGACGCAGGGGCGCTATAGCGCGCTGCGGCCGCGCCAGCGCGTACAACTGCTGAACCGCGAGTTGCGGACGATCAGCCGCGTCGTGGTGGAGCCGCAGTTTCGCGGTCTGGGTCTGGCGGTGCGGCTGGTGCGCCGCGCGCTCGAGGAGACGCCGCAGCCGTACATCGAAGCCCTGGCGGCGATGGGGCGCGTGCATCCGTTCTTCGAGCGGGCAGGGATGCGTCGCTACGACCGCCCGCCGCTCACCGGCCACCAGCGCCTGCTCGACTGCCTGACGGCGCTGGGGGTGGAGGCGTGGGAACTGGCATCGCCCAGGTGCGTGGAGCAGCGCTTCACGGTGGACGACGGGCGCAGACGCCTGCTCGAGCGCGAACTGCGCCGCTTCGCGCGCGGCACAGCCCATCTCCCCGCCGCCACACTGTCGGCGCTGGCGCTTCCCGGCCTGCTGACCATCGCGCGGCAGCGACTCCTGTGTCAGCCGATCTACTACCTGCATCGCACATCGGAGGCTGAGCGTGTGGAGGCACTCAGCCATGACCAGTGACATCGCGAGCGAGCGCATCGACCTGGCGCTCTTGCGGCCGCATCCTGCGAACCCGAACCTGATTCCCGCGGAACTGTTGCGCAAGCTGAAGGGGCACATCGAGCGCAGCGGGCGTTATCCGCCGCTCATCGTCCGGCCGCTCGGCGAGTGGTACCAGATCCTCGACGGGCATCATCGGGCGACGATCCTGGCGGAGTTGGGGCACGAGACTGCGCGCTGCGACGTCTGGCCGGTCGACGATGACGAGGCGCTCCTGCTCGTGGGCACGCTCAATCGGCTGAGCGGCGACGACGATGTGCACAAGCGAGCGCGGCTCGTCGCGGATCTCAAGGAGCGCTTCGGAGCAAGACGCCTGGCGGCGCTCCTGCCCGAATCGGCGGAGGCACTCGAGAAGCTGGCGTCGCTGACGCTGGCCCCGCCCCCCGCCGCGTGCGCTCCGGCGCTGGGCGAGATGCCCACGGCGCTGACGTTCTTCCTGACCGCTGCGGAGCGGCAGGCCGTGCTGGCGGCACTTGGCGAACTGCACGCCGATCGCACTCGGGCCCTGCTTCTCGCACTCGACCTGGAGGCGACCGATGACGCTCTCGGCCGCTAAGAAGCACGAGTTGCTGCAGTGCATCCTCAGCGGCAGGCTCGATCTCGAGGAAATGTGCGCCGCGCAGGAGGTGTCGCTGGAGCAACTTGCCGCCTGGGCGTCACAGACGACGACGCTGTCGCGGCTGTACGCGCTGCGGCACCTGGCGGATCTGCGCACGCAACTCATGCTCAGCCGCTATCGCGCCCACGCCGCGGCCAGGCTGATCGAACTGACGAGCGGCGAAGAGTCGGCGGAAACCGCCCGCAAGGCCTGCGTCGATCTGCTGCGGCTGAACGTGACAGGCGAGCAGGAGCGTGAGCCGGCCGGCGACGAGGTGGCGCGATCCGCGCGGAGCGTGCGCGTGGATACGGAGCGCGTGCGAAGTTTCCTGGCGGAATTGGGCCGAGCGGACGAGGCGGACGCCGCGCGGGACTGCGACGCTGCCGGCGCCTGAGTGCGAAGGAACGACTGCGATGGATTCAGCGGCTCGGCTGCGCAGGGCGCTGCGCGAGGTTCGACCGGAGACGGGAGACGAGTTACACGGCTGGATCCGCGCCGTGCTGGGGCTGCACGTGCCGCGCCGGCCGCTCACCGCGGGACACGCTGCGCCCTTCGACTACATCCGCCACGCCTTCTTCGAGGACACCCTGGGCCCGCGCGATGCGGTGGTGTGGGCGAACCGCGGCGGGGGTAAGACGATGCTCGGGGCGGTCGCCACACTGCTCGATCTCGTCTTCAAGCCGGGCGTGCAGATCCGCATCCTCGGCGGCTCGATGGAGCAGTCGCAGCGCATGTACCTCTATCTGCGCGGCATGCTGGAGCGCGACGAGTTCCGCGACCTCGTCGAGGGGAACATGCGCCAGCGCGGCGTGCGCCTCGTCACCGGCTCGCAGGTGGATCTGCTCGCCCAGTCGGAGACCTCGGTGCGCGGCCACCGCGTGCAGAAGCTGCGCTGCGACGAGGTCGAACTGTTCCAGCCGGACATCTGGCAGGCGGCGCAGCTCGTCACGCGCTCGGCGCAATGCGGCGAGACGTACGTGCGCGGATCGATCGAGTGCCTGTCGACGATGCACCGGCCGTTCGGACTGATGGCGGCGCTGACGGCGGGGCGGGAAGAGGCACAGGCGATCCGCCGCGTCTTTCGCTGGGGTCTGCTGGATGTGCTCGAGCGCTGCCCGCCGCAGCGCGACTGCGACGACTGCGCGCTCTGGCCGGACTGCGGCGGAGCGGCGAAGCGCGGGTGCGGGCACATCGCGATCGACGACGCGATCCAGCAGCGCCGCCGCACCGAGGTCGAGACGTGGCAGGCCGAGATGCTCTGTCTGCGCCCCAGCCGCACCGACGCGGTGTATCCCACCTTTGAGGCGAAGACGCACGTGCAGCAGTGGGCGAAGGGCGAAGCAGTGCGCGGCGACGCTGCGGGCGGCATGCTGTGGGTCGGCGGCATGGACTTCGGCTTCCGCGCGCCCACCGTCGTGCTCTGGGGCG
>CAZZPX010000249.1:0-2675 GCA_964655955.1 uncultured Phycisphaerales bacterium
GCCCAGGGTCTTCAGCAGACGTTCGACTGGTATCGGATCAAGCGATGAAAGGCGTGATCCTCGCCGGCGGCCTGGGCACTCGGCTCTACCCGCTGACCAAGGTGACGAACAAGCACCTGCTGCCGGTGTACAACAAGCCGATGATCTACTACCCGATCCAGTGCTTGATCAACGCCGGCATCACCGACATCCAGATCGTGACCGGCGGCAACAGCGCAGGTCACTTCCTGCAGCTGCTCGGCAACGGCAGCGAGTTCGGCCTGCAGGACCTCAGCTACACCTATCAGCAGGGCGAGGGCGGCATCGCCGACGCGCTGAAGCTGGCGGAGCACTTCGTCGAGGGTGACAAGGTGGTGGTGGTGCTCGGCGACAACATCATCCAGGGCAACATCAAGCGCGCGGCCGGCGACTTCTTCACCCAGCCCAGCGGCGCCAAGCTCATCCTCAAGGAAGTCCCCGATCCCGAGCGGTTCGGCGTCGCCAGCGTCGACGGCGACAAGATCACGCGCATCGTCGAGAAGCCAGAGAAGCCCGAGTCAAACCTCGCGGTCACGGGCATCTACTTCTACGACGGCGAGGTCTTCGAGATCGCCAAGACGCTCAAGCCCTCCAACCGCGGCGAACTCGAGATCACCGACGTCAACAACCACTACCTCGAACGCGGCGACCTGACCTGGGAGACGCTGCACGGCTGGTGGACCGACGCGGGGACCGTCGAAAGCCTGTATCGCGCCACGAAACTCTGCGCCGACGGCGGGGCGAATCACGTGGACATGCCCGCCGCGACCGCGACCGCCGGCAAGTGAGGTGACGCCATGTCCGTGGACACGGCGAACTCGACGACCGCCAGAAGCGCAGCTGCCTCGCGCAACGCCGGCCGCGAACAGCAGGAGATCCTCTGCAAGCTCGCCGGCACGAAGGCGGACGCCCACCCGGTGAAGCAGCGCCCGCGCCCGCCGTCCAGGCTGCGACGCGCCGTGGCGGCGCTCGGCTGGCTGGGTATCGCCGCGTCGCTGGCGCTCTGCCTCGCGGTGCTCTTCGAGATTGGTCGCGTGCCGCAGTTCAGCCTGTTCAACTACGTGCCGCTGTATCCCCTGGCGCTCCTGCCCGTGCTGGCGGGGCTCCTGACGCGCCTGCGCCCGCTGGCCCTGCCGCTCGGCGTCGCCGTGGCACTGTGGATGCTCGTCCTCGACGGGTTCGGCTTCGGCATCGGCACGATCAATACGCCCCCCGGCGAGCGCCTCCGCATCATCAGCTACAACATCGAGGACTGGCACGGCACCAACAAGCAGGGCTTCTACGATCTCATCGCCGAACGCCAGCCCGATCTGCTCGCACTCCAGGAAGTCTGGGGACCGGGCGACAAACAGGATCATCGCTGGGACCCGATCCGTTACTTCGAGTGGGGCGCGACGGACGGCCGGCACGTCGGACTGCTCGATTCCTTCGAGCCGCTCCGCTACGAGAAGCTCGAGGAGTACGGCAACGCGGTCCTCGTCGAGCGCGGCGGGCGGCAGTTCTGGATCGCCAGCGTTCAGTATCCCCGCGGCATCGACGCTGTCACCGCCTGGCAGTTCCTCCCCACCGACTCCCGCCGCGCCCAGGGACGCTTCGCCGAGTACATGAAGACCTGGCTCGCCGACAAGACAGATGTCCTCGTCATCGGCGACTTCAACGCCGTGGCGCACAGTTGGTTCATTCGCACGCTCGGCCTGCGCAATCCCTGGGTGACGACGGGCCTGGGCGTGGGCGGAACGTACAAGGTCGATCTGCCCGTCGCGCGCATCGATCACGCGCTCATCAAGGGACGCATCACGCCGCTCTACAGCACGACGCTGCATCTCGACGACTTCTCCAATCACCGCGGGCTGCTCTTGGATTTCACGATCGACGGCATTCCGCCGATGCCGGCTCGCGTTGCCAGACCGGCAGCGCCAACCGAGGAAGAGACACAACCATGAGTGACGCCGGCAAGAGCGTGGCCATCATCGGCAACCAGGGCATGCTGGGTCGCTGCTTCGCGCCGCTCCTGGCGGAGCGCGGCGTCGAGTGCCACGGCTTCGACCTGCCACAACTCGACATGACCGATGCCGAGTCCACGCTGCGGCTGCTGCGCGAACTTGCGCCCGGCGCGGTCATCAATTGCGCCGCCTACACCGACGTCGACGGCGCGGAAGAACACGAGGACCTCGCGATGCGCATCAACCGCGACGGCCCGGCGATTCTGGCGCGCGGCTGCAAGGAAATCGGCGCCACCCTCGTGCACTACAGCACCGACTACGTCTTCAACGGACAGGCAAGGGGGCCCTATCCCGTTGATGCGCCGCTCCAGCCGCTCAACGCCTACGGCCGAACCAAGGCGGCTGGAGAAGTGGCGATCCGCGAGTCCGGCTGCCCGCACCTGATCATCCGCTCGAGCTGGCTCTATGCGGCGCACGGCAAGAACTTCGTTCTCACCATCGCCAGGCTGGCCCGGGAACGCGATGAACTCAGGGTCGTCAGCGATCAGCGCGGGCGGCCCACGTCCTGCCCCGTCCTTGCCCACACGACGCTGCGCCTGCTCGACGTCGGCGCCCGCGGCACGCTGCACGCAACGGACGGCGGCGAGGCGACGTGGTTCGACTTCGCCCGCAGGATCGCGGCGGCGGCGAACCCCGACTGCACCGTGCGCCCCT
>CAZZPX010000249.1:2685-5536 GCA_964655955.1 uncultured Phycisphaerales bacterium
CCCTGCACCAGCGACGAGTTCCCCCGCCCGGCCAGGCGACCCGCCTACAGCGTCCTCGACATCAGCGCCACGGAAGACCTGCTCGGCCCCCTGCCATGCTGGGAGCGGAGCCTGGATGACGTGCTGCGCGCGCTCGGCTACGCCGCGACGGCGCCCCGGGCTTGACTCGCGCTCGCGCCAAATCGGCGCATCCAGAAGAGCCCGGTTTGGGGGATTTTGCAGCGGCTTTCGGTAATCCAGCCGCCCGCTTCTCGCCGCGGGGTACTTTGAAATCGGTCGCCTGCGCTCCACGATGAGTTCGTCTCCTCGCGCCGGCGGCATGTGCCCGCGACGGCGTTTCAGCAATGCCACACACAATCAGATCGGGAGGACAGGCGATGAACAGGCGGATGGTCTGGTGGAGCGCAGCCTTCACGGCGCTGTGCTCGAGCACTGCCACAGCGGATACCTCGTTCGGCGATGCGCCGCAACGCAATCTCAGCCCCGCGACACTGCCACTACCTGACACGGACGCGAGCGCAGCGCACGAATTCACCGGCGAGGAGCGACCCTGCACGCCGAATGACCGCGTCGATCAGCCGAGTGCCGCGGCGCTTGCCCGGCGGGCGGCGGCGGAGGTTGCCAGCTCGCCCTCGAGGCGCAGCATCGTCGAGCATCTCAACGAACTGCTCGCTCTCGGCCGGACCGATGCGGATGTCGAAACCTTCCTCGCCAATTCCGCCGACACGGCCCTCATCGACGTCGCGGCCGCGGCCGAGGCGGCTTGGCGCGAAGGCCGCTGCAAGCAGGCGATCGAACTCTTGGCGCGACTCGAAGCGGACGGGGCGCTGGCCGGACTGGCGCTGAACTGGCGCGTGCCGCAGGAGTCGAAACTGACCGGCCGGGGGACGGATGTGCGCATCGGCACGGACGTCTCCGGAGCCGAGCGGATGGCGCTCGACTTCGATCGGGAGACCGACAACGCCTACGCCATCGTCGCCTGGGGCGACATGTGGACGGTCGAGCGGTCGCACGACTTGAACAGCACCTGGTACGAAGCCTCGCGCTACATCACCACCGGCGAGATCATCGATCTCGACGCCGCCGTCGTCGACGAGTATCTCTATGTCTCCTACATCGATACGGCGGCGGGCGACTACGGCGATCGCTTCAGCAGGCTGCGCCGCTGCAACGTCGCCAGCGGCGCCCAGGACTTCACGTACGAAACGCACGTGCTCGGCGACGCGGGGCTTAACAACCACATGGAGGAGGTCTCGATCTGCACCAACGCCGATGAGTTCGACGATCGGATCTATGTGTTCTGCCTCGACTCCGACGGCGACATTCACTACCTCTACGCCGACGAGACCGGCTGGATCTTCACGGACGCCGGCACGCCCGTCACGGATGCCTCCGCCGGCCTGGACGCGGCCTTCGGAACGTTCAACACCAGCCACTTCCTCTTCGTCTCGTACATCAACTCGGCCAACGATCTGCACCTGCTCCGCCGCAGCGACGCCAATGCCTGGAACGATCAGTTCGTGCGCGATTTCAGCGGCTACAACCAGCGCACTTCGATCAGCGCCTGGCAGCAGAACGTCATCTGCGCCTTCGAAGAGTACATTGTCGATGAATTTGGCATACGCTATGTGATCAGCTACAACTCCGGCGACAACTGGGGATATGGCACCATCGCCGACCCCGACACCGGCGAGAGCTTCTTCGCCATGGCGGACGTCACCGCCCGCGGCGGCACGGGAACCGCCGTCGTCTACCAGCAGGACATCGTCACCCACGATGAACTCTTCTTCCGGCGACGCAGCGGTTACTCGAGCGGCGGCTGGGAGGACCCCGTCATCGTCAACGACTACTACACCAGGCAGGACACCTGGACCACCATCAACTGGCTGCCGCCCACCTTCGACGCGCCCACGCCCTGGGCGTACGGCATGCTCTACGTCACGACGATCGACAACTGCTATTTCAATCGCGAAGACGGCTACGTCGCTTCGCCCGGAGACAACTGCGACGAGCCGCTTGCCTTCAGCGTCCCCGGCGACCTGCCTTACACCAGCGCCGAGTCCACCTGCGGCCGAGTCGATGACTACGACCAGTCCGCCATGGGAGACTATGACAACGGCGAAGACATCATCTATCGCATGAACGTGACCGCAGCCTCGACGGTGACGATCAGCGTCAGCGCCGCGACCAACTGGGCGGGCGTGGGCGTGTTCTCTTCGGCGCCGCCCGGCGCGGCCAACTGCCTCGCCTATGCCGCCTCCTACGCCAATCCCGATGTGATCAGCGATCTGCACCTGAGCGTGGGAACATACTACATCATGATCGACACCTGGCCTTCGCCGAACTGCACCGATTTCACCATGAGCGTCACCATGGAGGCGCAGTGCCCCGAGGATCTGGACGGGGACGGCTACGTCGGCCAGTCGGACCTCGGCGTGCTCCTCTCTGCCTACGGGCAGAACGCGGGCGGTGACATCGATGGCGACGGCGACACCGACCAGGCGGACCTGGGCGCGCTCCTGGGCCTCTACAACCAGCCCTGCCCGTAAGACGCGCCGCCGCAGTCGCTTCCGAGCCCCCTCGCCGGTGGCCGGTGCTGCATAGAATTGGTCAGCGGTGGATACCGTGATGTGTTTACCCTACGTCCCGCCGTTCGCGGCGGGGCGTTTTCAATTCCCCGCCCCCGCCCCGTGAGCGCCGTCACCGACCCGCGGCCGCGAACCCGGCTCATGAAGAGTTGCCCGCTACGAGCTTCGCGAATGAAGAAGTAGAGCGGGTGCAACGCTCTTCCAAATCTCGAAAACGGGCAGGAGAGACACAGTCGCGCTGCCATAACCGGGGAAGTTGCAAA
>CAZZPX010000250.1:0-5534 GCA_964655955.1 uncultured Phycisphaerales bacterium
GATCAAAGCAGCGACTATGCATGTAGAGGCGGCAAGCTGACTATCACGGGACGGGGGTTCGAATCCCCCCGGCTCCACTGTTTTGCCCCCTCGTGACCGGGTGTGACAAGACGTGCTTCGGTGCGTCTTCTTGCTGCGCGCATCTCCCCGTGCCGCGCCGGCTGCGCTTTCGTCGCTACTCGATCGGCGGGTAACACAGCGGGCCCCAGTCAACATCTGCGCCGTGGTCGATGATCACCAGCAGCATCGCCGTCAGCAGGCGCCCCAGCATGTCGCAGCAGCGCCGCAGCGCTGTGCGGTTGAGCTTGCCGCCGAAGGTCGCGGCCCCGTGAATGAGTTGGCAGCGCAGCAGGTAGATCCGCTCGAGGACGCAGCCGAGCAGGAGGCGATCGTTGTGCTCCAGATACCAGTTGCGGGCGGCGAACTTCGTCTTCTGTGACTTGCGGGCGCGCTGCTCGCTCGGCTCCTCCCAGAAATACCTCACGAGATACGCGTCTTCGAAGAGGCTCATGACCAGTTCGCGCTGCTGCAGAAGCACGTCATGAAGCCTCCCGTCACGATCCAGGGCCAGGACACGATCCAGGAAGGTGCTGAGGCTGGCGCGATCGGAGACGGGTTGGCGAGCGTCGGCATCCCAGTTGCCGTAGAGGCTGTTGAGGGCGATCCAGCGATAGATGAGGACCGTGTCGAGCGGCGCGCCCTCAGCCAGTTCCTCGAGGCGGGCGAGCCAACTGAGGGCGCGGTGGATGCGGATGCGGATCCGCTCGCCGCACTTCTCCTGAAGCAGGCGCTCCTTCGTGGGCTTCCAGCGCCGGCGAAGGTCGCGAACGGACGGCGCAGCGGCGGGCGGTGTGTCCGACGGATTCATGATGCGGTTCGTCAGAAGGGTCGAAACACGGCGGTTCGAGAGCGAAACAGCGGCCTGGCTGTCGCCAGCCGACGGATGCGACACTCATCGGCAAGACTGCGCACGTCGCTTGACAGACAGCGGCACGGCGAGGCGGGACCAGGACCTCTGCTGCCAAAGAAAAACACGCCCACGATGGCGGGCGTGCGGGGATCATGATTCGACTGGCTCTCAGCGCATCGCGTTAGAGGTTGCCGCGGCGCTCCTGCTCGCGTTCCAGCGACTCGAAGAGCGCCTTGAAGTTGCCCTTGCCGAAGCTCTGGCTGCCCCGGCGGCAGATGATCTCGTAGAACAGCGTTGGCCGATCCTGCATCGGGCGCGTGAAGAGCTGCAGCAGATAGCCCTCGTCGTCTGCGTCGACCAGAATACCAAGCTCGCGGATGCGGTCGTGGTCCTCCTTGACTTCCCACCCCATCGCCTGAACGCGATCCCAGACGTCCTCATAGTACTCATCAGGCACGTAGAGGAAATCCACGCCGCGCCGGCGCAGCTCGTACACCGCTTCCAACTCATCGTTGGTGCGGAAGGCGAGGTGCTGCACGCCGGGCGTGTCGTCGTGCCACTCGAGGAACTCCTGGATCTGGCTCTTCTTCTTCCCTTCTGCGGGTTCGTTGATCGGCATCTTGATCACGCCGTAGCCGCTGTCCATCACCTTGGACATGAGCGCCGAGTACTCCGTGGCGATGTCCTTGTCGTCGAAGTGCTTGAACAGCTTGAAGCCGAGTACGTCCTCGTACCAGTTCACCCAGTGATCCATCTTGCCCAGTTCGACGTTGCCCACGCAGTGGTCGAGGTAAAGCAGCCCGCAGGGGTTCTTCTTGTTGTAGTCGTTGAGCAGGAACGGGCCCATCTCTGCGAAGCCGGGGAGGAAGAGGCCCCCCTTGCGCACGTTGTTCAGGTCGTAGTCGCCGCGGCGGGAAACGAAGCTGTGCTGCACCCGGCCGTAGGTCTGGATACCGGCCATGGTGACGCTGCCGTGCTCGTCGCGGAATTGGCGCGGCTCGTAGGCGGACTCGGCGCCGTTGCGGAGCGCCTGCTCATAGGCGGCGGCGGCGTCGTGCACGGTGAGGGCCACGTCCTTGATGCCGTCGCCGAAGCGCGACACTTCGAGCTGAGCCGGGTGATCCTTGCTCAGGCCGGACGTCAGGACGATGCGGATGTTGCCCTGGGTGAGCAGGTAGCTGGCTTCTTCGCGCGAGCCGGTGGTCAGATCGGAATACTGCTCGACCTGGAAGCCGAAAGTCTGGGCGTAAAAGTAGGCGGCCTGCTTGGCGTTGCCCACGTAGTAGCGGACGTGGTCGACATCGTTGAACTGCAGCGGGTCGGCTTTGAGGTCGGGCTTGCGTGTGGCGGCGGTGGACATGCGGCGTACCTCCGTTGCTGGTTCGTGTCAGCTCGCACCGTCAGAATACGTCAATTCCGCCGGCTTCTCCAAATAATATTCCGTCCGGCGGCCGAAATCACGAATAATCTACTTGAAGCCGCAACGTCCGGCGCAGAATCATGGACACGTAAAGCGGATTCAACAGGGCGATATCGGCAATGGCGGCGAAGAGGAGCCTCACATGGCGGACAAGCACGAGCCTAAGCCCGTGAATGGCAGGCAGTTGGAGGAGGCGATGGAGGGGCCCGTCGATCCGCGCCGGCGACCCGCCGCCAAGCTCGACGACTACGACCTGCAGATCATCCGCACGCTTCAATCCAGCGCCCGCATCACCAACACCGCCCTCGCCAAGAAGGTGGGCATGAGTCCGCCGTCGACGCTCGAGCGCGTCAAGAAACTCGAAGCGCGCGGCGTCATCCAGAGGTACGCCGCTATCGTCGACGGCAACACTGTCGGGCGCGGCACCGTGGCGCTCGTCTCCGTCACGCTGCGCGAGCACGGCCTCGGTCCGCTGGAAACGCTGAAAAGCGCGATCGTGCAGTTCGACGAGGTGCTCGCCTGCTGGCACACGGCGGGCGAAGAGGACTTCATTCTCAAGGTCGTCGTGGAGGACATGAACGCCTATGAAGACTTCGTGACGCACAAGCTGTCGAGCCTGCCGCATATCGGCCGCATCCGCACAACGTTCGTCCTGAACACGGTGAAGGAGACGACGGAGTTGCCGGTGTAGGGGCATGGGGACCTCAGCCCCCATGTGCACATCCCAAGACGCGCCCGGCGCGGGGACTTCAGTCCCCGTGTGAGCCGTGGTTGCGAAGCGCTCCCCTGCGGGAAGCGCTGAACGTGACGAGCAAGGATGCAGCCGCCCCGGCGCTTCCCTCCGGATCGCGGCTAGACCGGGGGGATGCACAGTTGCGGCGCCTCTGGCGTGCGTCGCGCCCGCGCGTCACAATCTACGCATGGCCAACGACGACACCGCCGCCGCCCGAACGCCGCTCTATTACACCTTCGGCAACCACATGCACTGGGTCGACATGCAGTGGCTGTGGGGATACGACGTTCTGCCCGGCTCAGTGCGCGACACGCTCACGCTCTGTCGCGGAACCGGCGTCCGGGGCAACGTCAACTTCGACGGCATCGGCTATGAGAAAATGGCCGCCGAATGCCCCGATGCTCTCGCCGAACTTCGTCAAGCCGTGCAGGCGGGGACGATTGAACCGGTCGGCTGCTCCTACGGCCAGCCCTACGCGCTCTTCCAGGGACTGGAAAGCAACATCCGCCAGTTCACCTACGGCGTGCGCTCGGTGATGCGCCTGCTCGGCGTGCGGCCGCGCACATTCTGGGAGGAGGAGTTCTACTTTCTCCCGCAGCTCCCGCAGATTCTGCGCGGCTGCGGCTACGACGGGGCGTGCCTGTTCTTTCAGTGGACCTGGCACACGCCGGAGGTGCCGAAGGAACGGGCGAGCCTGATCGAGTGGGAGGGCGTCGACGGTTCGCGGATTCTGACGCTGCCGCGCAATGAGCTGAACGTGCACCAGTGGCCGGAGGACTTCGACGGCCTGCTGGAAGGGGAGTTGGTGCGCGAACTGGAGCGGCCGGCGGTGGTGCAATGGCTGGAACTGATGCCGTCACGAGACTGGATGTGCCGCAGCGAGGTCCTGCTACCGCGTCTGCAGGAGTTGATGCAGGACAAGCGTTTCGACGTGCGCCCGCGCACGTGCGCAGAGTTGATTGAAGAGCTGAAGGAGAGCGAACCGCCCGAGTCGATCCCCGTGCGCCAATACGGCATGCACGAAGTCTGGCACGGCATGACGCTGGGGAAGAACGGGGATCGGCATCCGCGCAGCAGCGTGAGCTGCGAGGATTGGCTCCGAGGCGCCGAGGCGATCTCGGCGGTCGCCGGTCTCTTCGGCAGGCCGTACCCGGGTTGGGATGTGTACCCGACATGGGAACTCGAGGAAGCGTGGCGCGAACTGCTCGCCGCCCAGCATCACGACAACCACGAGTGCGAAGGCCTCTGCGGTTTCGTCGGCCACGACTCATTCGACAAGTGCGGCGCCATGGCGGGGCGGATCTTCGAGCGGACGGCGCGGCGCCTGGCGCAGCGAGTGCACGTCGATCACAGCGCCGTCGGCGCCTTCAACAGCACAGCGGTGCAAAGCGACGTCGAGTTCTTCCACGAGGCAGAGTGCCTGGATGCGATCATGCCCGATGTGCCCGCCTTTGGCTGGCGCTTCTTCGAGGCCGATCGTCTCTTCACCCAGTGCCAGCGGCAGATCGAAGCGCATGAAGACGCCAAGGAAATCCGCCTCGTGCGCGGTGAGTTCAGCCTCACCGTCGATCACGACAGAGGCTTGGTCACGCAGGTCAACGCGGGCGGCGGTGGCAGGGATGTCATCTCTCCACACCTTCCCTTCGCACAGTTGGCGATGATCCGCAACGGCGCAACGGAGCGCCTGACACACGCGAAGGTCGACCTTTGGGTCGAGGAGGATAGGTCGCCATCCATCCAGATCCGTTACCAGTTGCCGACCGGCGAGCCGCTGCGCGTCGCTGTCACCCTCTCTCCGACGCTGGACGCGGCGGAGGTGCACTTCATAACACTCGACTTGCCCCGGCCGGATGGCGGCATCCTTGCGGGGTTGGAGACGCGGCTCTTTCCTTCGTTCGCGCCTCGCCTGATGCTGCACGACACGCCGGGGGCGGTGCATCGGCTGGAGACGATCGCGGCCGGCAGGCGCAAGTATCCCAAGGGCGATTGGATAACGTCCGAGCAGTGGTTCGAGACGGTTCACAACCCCTTCACCGCCTTCAGCTTCGTCGATCTGCTCGACGGCGACGACGAGTCCGCTCCGGGCGTTCTGCTCGTGCACGACGGCGGGCAGCAGTTCATCCGCGAAGAGCGCGGTGTGCGCAGCATGCTGTCAGTATTCGACCCCTGGGATGAGGAGTACTTTCACGAGTGGCTGGACGCGAAGCTCTGGGTTGTGCCGCACGGTCCGCTCACGCACGCCGATCGTCAGCGCATCGCGATCCAGCTTCGCCGCCAGGGTGATGAGATGATCAAGGCAAACGACGGCGGCGACATTCCGCACGTCTTCGGCCCGCTCTCCGTCGAGAACGCCCCGGGCGTCCTCGCCCAGGCCTTCTTCCGCGAGTCGATGAAGTCAGGCGAACACCTGCCGCGCTGGGCCGGGCATCGCATGTACGCCGACTCAAGAGGCGCCTGCGATCATCCCTACG
>CAZZPX010000251.1:0-5528 GCA_964655955.1 uncultured Phycisphaerales bacterium
GCTCCGCTCGCCGGACGCGACGCCCGCGGAGGAGCTGGCCCTGACGCGCGCCAACCGTTTGCTTGCGGCGTATTTGCGGCACGTGCTGGCCCGAGAATCGCCGGCGGCGGGGCTGCTCTTCGGTCGTATGGCCGACGAGGGCTGAATACAGGCAAAACCACCTGCATCCGAATGAAGTGCCTATCAGGGGGGGTCGATGAATCGCTCGAACCACGCGCCGTCGTCTCGCCGACGGCGCGTACGGAGTCGTCCGCAGCCATGAATCAAGATTTGTTGGAAACGGTTCTGGCGTGCCCCACCCTGCCGAGTCTGCCGGCGGTCGCGGTCCGCGTACTCGAGCTGACGCAAGATCCGGACGTCAAGCTCACGGAAATCGCTGCCGCCATCCAGAACGACCAGGCGCTGGCAAGCAAGATTCTGCGGACAGTCAACTCGAGTTACTACGGCCTGCGCAAGGGATGCAGCACGATCAGTCACGCGCTGGTGCTGCTCGGCCTCAATCCCGTCAAGACGCTGGCACTCGGCTTCAGCCTCGTGGGCACGCTCAAGCACGGCACGCAGGATCCCTTCGATCACATCTCGTACTGGCGGCGCGGGCTGTATACGGCGGTCGGCGCGAAGGGCATCGCCACCGCGGCGCGCTATGCGGAGCCCGAGGAGGCCTTCCTCGCCGGACTCATGCAGGATGTGGGGATGATCGCCCTGTACAACGCGCTCGGTCAGGAGTACCTCTCGATCATGCGCAACGCCGGGCCGCGCCATCGCGACCTGGCGACAGCGGAATCGGCGGCGCTGGAACTCAATCACGCGGAGGTCGGCGCCGCCTTGTGCAAACGCTGGAAACTGCCGGACACGCTCGTGGGGCCGATCCGGCATCACATCGCGCCGCAGAAGGCGCCGGCGGGCGTGCGCGAGATCGCCCGTTTCGTCAGTGTGGGAGAGTTCATCCACGACGCCCTAACGGATGACGATGCCGCGCCGCACTTCGAGCGCATCTTCCGCCGCTGTGAGGAGTGGTTCAGCTTTACCACGGATCGCACGGAGGAGATCCTCGCCCAGACGACGGAAGGAACGCGCGAACTATCTCGCCTCTTCGATCTCAATACCGGCCCGTACCCGGACGCCGACACGATTCTCGACAAGGCGAACCAGACGCTCATCAACATCACGCTCACCGCGACGCAACAGGCGACGACGCTCTCGGAACAGAATCGCGAGCTGCGCGAGAAGGCGGAGCACGACGCGCTCACCGGGGCCGCCAACCGCGCCCGCTTCAATCGCGAGATCGAAGAGGCGTACCAAGCCGTGCGCAGCGGCGGGCAGCTTGCGCTCGTCTTCGTCGACGCCGATCACTTCAAGAGCGTCAACGACACGCACGGCCACCTGGCGGGCGACGCCGTGCTGGTCGAACTCAGCCGGCGACTCATCGAGCACTTCGGCGAGAGCGGGCTGGTGTGCCGCTACGGCGGGGAGGAGTTCGCGATCATCCTTCCGGATGTCGATCGCGTCGAGGCGGCGAAGCTCGCGGAGGGCGCGCGCCTGGCGATCGAGTCCGAGCCCTTCGATCTAAGCGTCGTGCCCGACTCCGTTCCGTCGCTGCCCGTGACGGTGAGCCTCGGCGTCGCGGCGCTCACCTTCGAAGAGCTGGACCGCTTCGCAGACCACAGCCAGTTCGTCAACGCCGCCGACCGCGCCGTCTACGCCGCCAAGAAGTCCGGCCGCAACTGCGTGCGCGTCTTCAAGGCCAAGCGCGCCGCCGCGTAGACAGCGTCGCTGCCCCCTGTTCCTTCCTACTGAATCACACCTACTTCGCCCAGGGCGACGTCCAGCGCTCCGTGCGCCAGGATGCTCGTCGAATCGTACACGTCGAGCGGCGAATCGTCGGGGCGCACGAGCAGCGGCAGTTCCGTGCCGCCCAGGATCACCGCCGTGCAGCCGCGGCGGCGAAAGTCGCTGATGGCGCTGATGTACAGGTCGCGCGATTCCTTCTTGAGAATGCCGTAGACCAGTTCATCGAAGATGATGTGATCGAGCCGCTTGATGTCATCGGCGGGCGGGATGTACACCGGAATGCCCTTGAGGCCGAGGATCGACTGGTACGCCGAGCCGGACATGACGAAGCGTGTCCCCAGCAGGCCGACCGCCTTGTGACCGTCCTCGGCGATCTTGTCCGCCACCAGGCGGATCATCGACAGCCAGGGGATGGGAGAGGCGGCGGCGGCATGCGGTTGGGCGTGGTGCAGCGTGTTGTCCGGCGTGATGACGAAATCCGCCCCGCTCGCCGCCAGACGTTGCGCTGACACCAGCATCATCTCGCCGATCCGCTCCCAGTCGCCGGCGTGGATGGCCTCAACGTACTGATCGAGCGGCAGATTGTGCAGGCTGATCTCGGGGTGCCGATACGGCCCCATGCGCTGCCCCGCCGCCTGGCAGATGCGGCGATAGCACAACGCCGCCCCCTCACAACTGCTGGCGACGATGCCGATGTGCTTGACCATGCCCGTATGCTCGTGAACCCGGCCCCGTCCGTCAACGTGACACGCCAAGGGACCGCACGAACCGCCCGGCTGCGGCCAGGTTGGCTTCGACCTGGAGGGAACCGCTTCGCCCCTTTGCCCACCGTCCGCCGCCCCCGACCTCGCCGCACACCGACTACCATGTCCCTTCCCTACTACACGTCCGCCCGACTCGAAGCGAGCACAACCATGATCGACTGGAAGAGCGCACGCGTCATCGTCACCGGCGGGGCCGGCTTCCTCGGCACCGTCCTCTGCCGCAAGCTGCGCGAGCGCGGCGTGAGCGACGAGAACCTCTTCGTCCCCATCTGGAAGGGCGACGACCCGCGAAACGGCTTCGACCTGACGCAGGCGCCCGACTGCCAGCGCCTCTACGCCGACGCCTTTCCCGAGCCCGATGTCATTATCCATCTCGCCGCGGAAGTGGGCGGCATCGGGGCCAACCGCGACAACCCCGGCCGCTTCTTCTACGCCAACATGGCGATGGCGCTGCACCTCATCGAACAGGCACGCGTGACCGGCTTCGCCGAGCGCGGGGCGAAGTTCGTGCAGATCGGCACCATCTGCGCCTATCCGAAGTTCACCCCCGTCCCCTTCAAGGAGGAGAACCTCTGGGACGGCTATCCCGAGGAGACCAACGCGCCCTACGGCATCGCCAAGAAGGCAGCCATGGTCATGCTCGACGGCTACCACCAGCAGTACGGCATGAAGAGCGCCTACTTGCTGCCGGTTAATCTCTATGGGCCCGGCGACAACTTCGACCTCAAGAGCAGCCATGTCATTCCCGCGCTCATCCGCAAGTGCATCGAAGCGCAACAGCGCGGCGATGACCACATCGAAGTTTGGGGCACGGGCAGCGCCTCACGCGAGTTTCTCTATGTCGAAGACGCGGCGGATGGCATCATCCGCGCCGCGGAGGTCATGGAGCAGCCCACGCCCGTGAACCTCGGCACGCACATGGAGATCACGATCAAGGATCTGGTCGAACTGATCGTGAAACTGACCGGCTTTCAGGGCGAGCTGCGCTGGGACGCGAGCAAGCCGGACGGCCAGCCGCGCCGCTGCCTGGATACGACGCGCGCCAAGCAACTGATGAACTGGCAGGCGCAGGTGCCCTTCGAGGAAGGTCTGAAGAACACGATCGCGTGGTACAGGCAGAGGAAATGACGAATGACGACTGACGAATGGCGCGTGGCCAACGGCTGATCCGAGCCGTCTCGATCGCTCCCGACCGCGCCGCCTTCGGCATTCCTCATTCGTCACTGGTCCTTCTTGGGCCGGCCTGCGCCTACGATGCCGCACACGCACATGAAGGACCGGACGTCATGTTGATACTCAAGATCATTCTCGCGATTCTGCTTCCCCCCGTCGCCGCCTTTCTGCAGGTTGGGCTCGGCCTGCATTTCTGGCTCAACATCCTGCTCACGATCCTCGGCGTCCTGCCCGGGCAGATCCACGCCATCTGGCTGATCGCCGCCAACAAGACGTGAAGGTGCGGTCGGTCATTTCTTCTTCAGCTTCGCGCGCCACCCGGTCAGCTCCACGCCGGCTGTTCGCGCAGTCGAGACGAGTTGCACCGTGTCGACCACGTAATAGCACTGCGGATCCAGGTCGCGCGCGAGCTTCAGCACATGCGGCGAGCGCTTCCGCCGCGTCTCCACGAAGAGCATGTCGATCGGCGCATCGCGCCCGCTCCCCTGAAACACCGTGACGCCGAAGTTCTCCGCCCGCAGCTTGTCCGCAATCACCTTGCCCTCGCGCGTGAAGACGCGAACCACTTGCTGCCCGTAGGCCAGTTTCTGATCGATCAGCAGGCCGATGTAGTTGCCGCTGGCAAACCCCAGCGCATAGAAGACCACGTAGAGCGGCTTGTCGCCCAGGTTCTGAATGACCTTCGAGACAGCCACGATCCACACGATTACCTCGACGAACCCCAGGAAGAAGACGATGGTCTTGCGCCCCTGCACCATCCACAGCGTGCGCAGCGTCCCCATCGATACGTCGCAAATACGGGCGACAAAGATGAACAGGCAGGTCAGAACGACTTCGAGCGTCATGGCGGCATCCGGCTTTCTCGGCGTGCAAGAGCGGGATCCTAGCGACACGCGGCGGCCGCGCGCCGGCCGGGAGCCCGGCGATTTGCGTTGAGCCGGCCCATCGCCATGATGCTCCCATGCCCGACCTGGTCCCCAGCCTGCCCGACCTGCTTCGCCTGACGTCGCTGCTCGCGCTGGGGCTCGCCCTCTGGCTGACTGTCACCGTTGCCCTCATGCTGCGCGTGCTGACCCGACCGAAACGCAAGGGGTACGGCTGGGCTCTGGCGCGGGGCCTGCCCGGCGATCCGAGCGAAGCCAATCTCCCGCGCAGTCGCGTCGACGCGTGGACCGTGACGAGCCGCGGCCTGTCGCTGCCCGTCTGGATGATCGAGAACCAGGCGAATTCCTCCGGCCCGACCGTGGTGATCACGCATGCCTGGGGCGAGTCGCGGGTGTCGACGCTCGGCTGGGCGGAGGCGGTCTTCCCCTGGGCCGGGCGCCTGCTCCTGTGGGATCTGCCCGGGCACGGCGAGGCGGAGGGGTGGTCAACGCTGGGACTGCGCGAGCCCGCGGATCTGCGGGCGGTGCTCGAGTCGCTCGCGGGGGAAGGAGAGAGAAGTGGAGGGCGTGTCGTTCTGTTGGGGCTGTCGATGGGAGCGGGGATCGCAATTGCTTGTGGCGCAGAGCTTTCCACCACGTCTTCCCAGCAATCCACCACAACCGACAACTTCTCCACCGACGGCGCGAATGAGGTGGGACGGGACCTGGCGGTGTGCGGGGTGATTGCGATCGGTCCGCCCCGGCGGGTCATGGACGCCGCCCGCAGGCTGATTCGCGCCTTCGGCCTCCCCTGGCTGGGGGGCGGCTGGGCGGCCATGCGACTGCTGGCATGGAGGCTGGGACGATTCGGCTGGTTCGACCGGATCGATCCGGCCCATCGGCTCGCCGTGCCGCTGCTCGTGCTCACCGGCACCGA
>CAZZPX010000252.1:0-5496 GCA_964655955.1 uncultured Phycisphaerales bacterium
CGGTGCTGCCGGTGACCTGGCCGTAACCCCGCGCGCTGCCTGACGCCCGTGCCCCACCGCCATGAGTTACACCGTCCTCGCCCGCCGCTACCGCTCCCAGACCTTCGACGACGTCGTCGGGCAGGAGCACATCGCCCGCACGCTCAAGGCGGCGATCGAGACCAACCGCGTGGCGCACGCCTACCTCTTCTGCGGCACGCGCGGTGTGGGCAAGACCTCCATGGCGCGGATCTTCGCCGCCGCCCTCGCCGCCCCCGCTGCGATCGCCGGCGTCAAGTCACACGCAGATCTCAAGTCCGACGCCGCCGCGGCCGTGCAGAAGCGCCTCGCCGACGCCATCCTCGCCGGCAACGACGACATGGACGTCATCGAGATCGACGGCGCCTCCAACCGCGGTGTCGACGAGGCCCGCGACCTGATCGCCAAGGCTTCGATCGTGGGCTCTGGCCGCAGCCGCTTCAAGATCTACATCATCGACGAAGTGCACATGCTGACGCGCGAGGCGTTCAACGCGCTGCTCAAGACGATGGAGGAGCCCCCCGCGCACGTCAAGTTCATCTTGTGCACCACCGAGCCGCACAAGGTGCCGGCGACGATCCAGTCGCGCTGCCAGCGCTTCGATTTTCGCAACATCGCGACGACCCGCATCGCCGAGCATCTCAAGGCGATCCTGGCGAGCGAGAAGATCGAGGCCGAGCCCGTGGTCGTCCAGGAGGTCGCACGACTCGGCGCCGGCTCGATGCGCGATGCGCTCAGCCTGCTCGATCGCCTCATCGCCGCCGGCTCTGACAAGCTCGACGAAGATCTGCTGCAGCAACTGCTCGGCCTGCCCAACCGGGCGCTGGTGGCGCAGCTCGTCGACGCCTTCCTCGCCGCCGATGCGGGCGCGGCGCTCGCCAGCGCCGATGAGTTGCTCGCGCGCGGCTTCGCCATCGACCAGGTCTTCGAGGTGCTGATCGAGCATCTGCGGCACATGCTGATCGCCTCGGCGTGCGGCGGGGAGTCCACGCTGTTGGACCTGACCGAGGAGGAGAAAGCGGAAGTCGTGCGCCAGGGGAGCGAATTTGACACTTCCGCGATCACCCACATGCTCATTCTCTGCGAGAACGCGCAGCGGCAGTGCAAACAGTCAACGACGGCGCGGGCGCTGTTCGACGCCACCATCGCCCGCCTGGCGATGACACAGCAGCTTGCGGATCTGCCGCGACTGGTCGAGGCGCTAAGAGGCGCGGGGGACGGCCGGGCCGGGCCGGCGGACGCAGCGGCCGGAGGCGCGACGCGAAAAAAAGTCGAACGGTCGGACGCTGACCGCCGCGAGCCCGCAGGTTCGCCCCACGTCCGGCCGGCAGCCTCCTCGACCGCAGCCGGGCGTGGGAGCCGATGCGAGCCGGATCAGTCGGACGGTGTCGCAGCGTCCCCGCACGAGCCCGCGCAGTCAGCCGCGCTGCCGCCGCTCGACCTGACGGACGCAGCCGCGGTCTGGCAGCGCGTGCGCGACCTGGCCGAACCAAGCCCGGGCCTGATGGGCATGATCTCGATGCTTCACCTGCGCTTGCTGTCGGAGGAGAAGGCGGAGATCGTGCTGACCGAGCCGAGGAGCGCTGACTTCGTCAGGCAGCGACTGAAGCGCGTGGCGGAGGTGCTCGAGCGCGCAACCGGGCGAAAGCTGCGGCTCGAGTTGAGCGTGGATGTCGATGCGGCGAACGCACCGCCGAGTGCGTCAGTGCCCCATGCCGCCCTGTCGCCGGAGGAACGAGCCGCCGCGGAGAAACTGCCGCTGGTCAAGACGGCGATGGAACTCTTCGGGGCGCACATCGTCGCCGTGCGGGACGCGCCGACCGAGTGACGCGAGCGACGCAGGCTTCGGTTCAGAGGGCGCGCCGATCTTTCTTGACCGGCACCGCGACGCGCAGGATCATGTGCGCATGGCTCGTTCGGGCGGCCGATCTCGCCGGTGCTTTGGCGGGTTTCCCCTCGCCCTGCTGTTCTTGCTCATGGCGCTGGGCGCGATCACCACCTGGAGCGTCGCCTGGTGGGCGGCCCTCTACGCATACTCGCCGCATGCCAACGTGCGCAGCGTCAAGCTGAGTGAGGACGCTTACTTCTCGGTTGGGAATTCGCGCGGGCGCGGCGTCACGCTGGCCGAATTCGGGTTGACGCATCCCGCCACCGAACCGCCTGCGGTCGAACGCATGCGCGACGCTGGACTCACGCCCGCGTGGACAGCGACGTTCCTGTGGCAGCAGCGGCGTTATGTCGTACCGCCCGCCGTGCCTGCTGCGACGACACCCGCAGTGAAGTGGCAGGATCTCTTCGCGCCGGCCTCGCTCAGTGAGGAGGAACAGCAGCAAGTGAAGCAGTGGGTAAGCGCGCTGGTCGCCTCGGGCAGGCCGCAGGCGAGGCCGAGTCTGTTCCGCTATGCCTGGCGGGAGCGAGCGTGCGGCTGGCCGATGCTCGCCCTGCGGTCGCCGATAGAGTCCGGTGGCAGCGGTGCGAGGATCGGGTCGGGCGTGCTGACGCTGCCCAAGGCCTGCGAGCGAATCCTGCCGCGGCCGGTGCGACGGGTCCTGCCGCATCGGCCGAGTTGGCTCGGCTTCACGGTGAACACGCTCTTCTACGCGGCGTTGTGGCTGCCGATCGTGCTCTGCGCGGGCTCGCTGCGACGCTGGTGCCGACGCCGGCGCGGCCGCTGTTCCCGCTGCGCCTATCACCTGCACGGCGGCGTCGCTGCCGGCTGTCCCGAGTGCGGCTGGGGACGGGACACCCGCTGAACGCGGCAGGATTGCAGCGCCCATTCACCCGAACGGGGGGTGCCTGCCCGCGCGAATCTGCGGCTTGCCTTTACAGATTCACCGGCCACGACGCGCTGTACGTGGCATACTGAAGTCGAACGTCCTCTCGGCCGGTTCCGGCAGCGCGTGACGTTGAAGTCGCACCCACTCGAGGAGAAGTACAGATGAACGCGAAGCATGAGTTGCTCGGCAAGTGCGCGGCGGCGATTGCCGCTGCCCTGGCTGCGCCGACCCTGGCAATGCCGGCGGACTCGGACGCACTCTGGCAGGAGTTGCCGCCGCCCGGCGCGTGGCTGGACAACGCGCCGCTTCACTCCGGCGCTGCGCCGCCCGCCTCGCCGCGCGGCAACCTGTGCGATGGCTTCCCCGTCAACCTCGGCGCGCCCGGCTCGGGTTTCCCCTACACGCCGACGCTCTTCGACGCCGACGGCGACGGGGCGGATGAGATCTTCATGACCGGCGGCGACACCTTCGCCCTGCGCGGAGACGGCACGTTTCTTCCCGGCTGGCCCACCCACGATCATCAGTACATGGGCTACGGCACCAACGCCTGCAAACCCGGACCTTCCGCAGCGGATCTCGAGGGCGATGGCGATGTCGAAATCATGTGGACCGAGCGCGACTGGTGGGCCGGCGGTTCGTACATGTGGACATTCAACGGCCGCGAGTTCGACGGATCGAACCTGCCCAACCTGCCGCAGTACGCCCCCGACGACTACTCCAACGCGCTCGATACCCCCTTCGTCCTCGCCGACACGAACGGCGACGGCGTGCTCGAAGCCTGGGCCGCGCACACGCTCGGCAACAACTTCCTCCACTACCGCATCTCCGCGATCAGCCACGAGGGCGAGCGTCTCTTCACCACAGACCTCGATCCCGCGGTCAACATCCTGTCGCTGTACTTCGGCGATCTCGACGGCGACGGCGTGGAGGAGATCTTTGGCGTCTCCTTCCTCGCACCCAACCTGTACCTGCACGCATTCAACCCGGATGGCAGCGAGCGCCCGGGCTATCCTGTCTCGCTGTATACGCTGACGTCGGGGAACCTGCCCTTCGGCCCGCCCGTGCCCTTCGACTCTGACGGCGACGGGGACCTCGAGATTCTCTTCGGGACTTACGCCGCCAGCACATCGACCGCCCGTTGCGTGCATCACACGGGCGACGCCTGCGCCGGCTTCCCCATCCAGATCGCCACCAGCAGCCAGCTCTTCTATCTCGGTCTCGGCGATCTCACCGGCGACGGCGAGCCGGAACTGCTCGCGCTCGACAACCATCTCGGCAGCAACTACCGCGCCTTCGCCTTCGACATGACCAGCGGCGCAGCGCTTCCCGGCTGGCCCGTCCCCGTTCCCGACTGGCCGCATGGCTTCCCCGGCGTCGCGGATGTGGACGGCGACGGCGTGCAGGACATGATCTACTCGACAGGCGGCGGCGAGGTCTACGCCCGACACGCCGACGGCTCGATCATCGCCGGCTATCCCCTGACCTTCACCGGCACGTCGATCTGCGGCGTCGCTATCGGCGACATCGACGGCGACGACCTCTTCGAGATCGTCACCAGCACCTGGGACGGTTACGTCTACGCCTGGAACACCACGGGCCCCGTCGCCCATGCCGACTGGCCGCTGCGCGGCGTCGATGCACGCAACACCGGCGTCTACCGCGGCGCGCCCGGCTGCCCGGAGGATCTCGACGGCGACGGCTCAATCGGACAGTCCGACCTTGGCATTCTGCTCGCAGCGTACAACCAGGACGGGGGCGGCGACATCGACGGCGACGGCGACACCGACCAGGCGGATCTCGGCGCGCTCCTCAGCGTTTACGGCGACCCTTGCCCCTGAGTGCTCGCCGCGGCGGTGCTGCCGAATGCGGCCGCTACTCATTGCATTCCATTGGATCCGGCTCCGCCTCCTCGACCGGCACGCGGAAGTCGTCGCCGCGTGACTCGATCACACGCCGCAGCCATTCATCGGGATAGCCCAGTCCCTCCGCATGGCCCGGCGAGCGCTGGATGTAGCCGTCGTTGTACTTGCGTATGAGCAGTTCGCCGAGGCTGCGCCAGCGCTCGACGGTGAGGTTGGCGTGGGAGACGCAGTAGTCGGTGAGGTAGCGCTGCATGAGCTGCGGATCTTCCTCATGCAACCGCAGCGCCGTCGCCTCAACCGCAGGCTGCAGCGCCAGCAGCGTCCCCTCGATCTCCCGCTGCACAGCGAGGATGTCCTCCTTCATGTGCACGTAGCGCAGGTTGGCGTAGTTGGCGACGAAGTTGAAGACCCACCAGGCCGAGTCCCAGGTGAACGCGCCCAGTTCACCGAAGGCGAGAGAGGTCGGCACCAGGTCCACGCCGCAGTAGAACGGCATGTAGCAGGTAAACGAGGTGTCATCGAGGCCGTACCAGTACACGCCGCCGATCGGATCGGGGAGGAAGCCGCGCGATTGCGACACGAAGGAGAAGCCGGTCTGCTGCGTGGAGATGGGGCGCTCCCAGGCGTACTCGACGTCATCGACGGTCCAGTGGAGCGGCCGCCAGCGCTTCGGCGTGTTGTAGGGCCCTGCGTCGATCCCTTGCGACATGTCGAAGTCCGTCCCCTCGAAGTGATCGCGCATCAGTGCAAAGACGTCCCCCACCGCGATCGGCTCGTCCGGCTCAATCCAGAGCGGATACGGCTCAGCGCCGGGCACGGCTCGAAAGTAGTCCGCTGAC
>CAZZPX010000253.1:0-5478 GCA_964655955.1 uncultured Phycisphaerales bacterium
CTCGACGCGGAGCAATTAGGAAAGCTGAAGAAAGTAAAGAACGAAGACGTGCTGCTGAAGATCGCCAACGCCGTGGCGCTGTGCGAGCCCGAGCGCGTCTTCATCACCACCGGATCCAAGGTCGACCGGGAGCAGGTTCGCCGGATGAGCCTCGAAAAGGGCGAAGAGAAGCCCCTGGCGATGAAGGATCACACGATTCACTTCGACCTGCCCGAGGAACAGGGCCGCATCATCGACCGCACCTTCTACATCGTCAACGATGACGAGCCGGTCAGCGTGCTTGCCAAGCAGATCGCCAGGCACGAGGCGCTCGACTACGTCAAGAAGAACATGAAGGGAATCATGCGCGGCAAGACGATGCTGGTCGGTTTCTTCAGCCGCGGACCGGCCGGGGCGAAGCTCGCCCTTCCCGCGATTGAGATCACCTCTTCGACCTACGTCATGCACTCGGGCGACCTGCTCTATCGCCACTGCTTCGAGCGGTTCGACGAGCAGATCGAGCGCTCGGGCACGTTCCTCACCAACCTGCACAGCGAAGGCCTCAACCGCCCCGAGGACCTGCCCAACGCCCGCGTCTTCATGGATCGCAGTTGGCTGACGACCTTCAGCACCTACTGTACCTACGCCGGCAACACGCTGCTGCTGAAGAAGGGCAACCATCGCATGGCGGTGGATCTCGCCACCTACTACGGCAACGGCGTAGAACTCTCGGAGCACATGTTCATCACCGGCATCAAGGACGAGAAGACCGGCCAGATCACCTGGTTCGCCGGGGCGGCGCCCAGCGGCTGCGGCAAGACCACCACTGCCATGGCCGGCACCGACTTCATCGGTGATGACCTCGCCCAGATGTGGATCGCAGCGGATGGCACCTGCCGGGCCATCAATCCCGAGCACGGCATCTTTGGCATCGTCGCTGACGTCAACCGCGAGGGCGATCCCTACCTTATGAAGTGCCTGCGCGAGGAAGGCACGGAGGTCATCTGGTCCAACGTGCTCATCGACGACAAGGGCGTCCCCCACTGGACCGGCAATGGCGAAGAACACCCCGACAAGGGGATTAATTTCCAGGGCGAGTGGCACAAGGGCAAGACCGACAAGAATGGCAAGGAGATCCCCATCTCCCACCCCAACGCCCGCTGCACTCTTCTCTGCGAAGCGATCGACAACTACAACAAGCCTGCGGGCGAGGATTCCCGCGGCGCCAAGATCAAGGTTGTCACCTACTCGGGCCGGGACAGCGACACCATGCCGCCCGTCTGGGTGGGCAAGAACTCCGATCACGGGGTGGTCATCGGCGCCTCCATCGTTTCCGCCGCGACCGCCACTGAGGTCGGGGCGACGGGCGTCAAGCGTCAGCCCTGGGCCAACGCTCCCTTCATCCCCGGCCCCCTTGCCGACAACATGAAGGCACAATTCTCGTTCTACGGCAACGACAAGCTGACCGACGCGGATCGGCCGATTCTCGCCGGGCTCAACTACTTCCTCACCGATGAAGCGCGCGGCGGGACGACCAAGAAGCTGCTCGGCGAGAAACGCGATGTACGCGTCTGGCTCACCTGGCTCGCGAAGTTCGCCCAGGGGCAGGTCGACGCGATCGAGACGCCGATCGGCCACATCCCCAGGTACGGCGATCTCAAGCAGCTCTTCAAGTCGCTCATCAAGAAGGAATATCCGCGGGAGCTGTATGACAAGCAGTTCTCGCTCTACCTTGACAACATCCAGGGCCGCATCGACTTGCAGCGCGAAGCCTTCGGCAAGGAAGCGAACCTTCCCGGCAAACTGTTCGAGGTGTACGACGAGTGGGCCGCTGGGCTCGCGAAGCTCAAGGAGAGCTACGGCTCGGTCGTGTCGCCGGATCAACTTGCCGAAGCCGCTGAGCCCAGCCACGCCGGTCGTTGAGCGGGCACGCCTGCGCCGATTCACCGCCGATCGCCGCTGCCGGCGGTCGACGTTGTGGTGTGCGCCCCTCGATGCGAACGGGAGAAGAAAAGCGGCCTCGCAGGTCCTGCGAAGCCGGCAAGGGCGACCGAAGGGATTCGAACCCTCGACCCCCTGGACCACAACCAGGTGCTCTAACCAGCTGAGCTACGGTCGCCATTTGCGCCGAATGATACAGCCCCGCCCCTGGAATTCGGCGTTTTGCGGGGGGACGCTGAGAGTAGCGCGGCGGCTGGTCCGTGTCAATTGAGGCGCCGAGCGAAGCACAATGGAGGCAGAGCGCCCACACGCTGCTGCCGCCTCGCGGCCCGATGCGCGGAGAATTGCCTGTCAGCGAGGCGAAGAGCCAGTAGAATGATCCCACCCCGTTTCAGGGGTTGAGCGACGCCTCCGAATTCCTGTCGGGGAATGCGGTAAATCGTTGCATCCGTCGGCTTGAGCGTAGCGGATAGAACACCCCGGCCGGGATTCCGCGGCCGAGGCTCCCGCTGTACAAAGAGCCGGCACACGGTGTGCCCGCGGGCGACTCCTTCGGGCTGGCAGGAATATTGGTGCAAGGACAAGGACGAAGATGCTGATGGTCCACGAAACGCTCGACCCCGTCGCCACGCACTGCGCGCAAGACCCCGACGCCAAACACGACCCGCACGCGACGCGGCTGGGCAAGTTCCTGGCGGCGACGATCAAGTTCGGCGCCTCCGACCTCATCGTCAAGACCGGCCAGCAGCCCAAGGTCCGCATCCGCGGCGCCCTCAAAGCCCTGGACACCCCCCTCGTCACACGCGAGGACTTCACCAAGATCATTGACTACACGCTCACCGACGAACAGAAGGCGGATATCGCCAAGAACGGCTCCACCGACTTCGCCTACGACTACGACCCGGGAAATCGCTTCCGCGTCAACATGTTCCAGGCGCGCGGCAAGATGGCGATGGCGGCTCGCCTCATTACCAGCAACATCAAGAAATTCGAGGATCTCTACCTCCCGCCGGTCCTTTCGGACATCGCCATGCAGCCGCAGGGCATCGTCCTGCTGGCGGGCGTCACCGGATCAGGTAAGTCGACGACCATCGCCTCGATGCTGCAGTACGTGAATGAGCGTAGGCCGGTCCACATCCTCACCATCGAGGACCCCATCGAGTACATCTTCGAGGACGCCAAGGCGACGATCAATCAGCGCGAGGTGGGGATCGATGTGCTGGACTTCAAGATCGCCCTGCGGGCCCTCGTACGCGAGAACCCCGATGTGGTTCTGATCGGCGAAATGCGCGATTATGAGACCTTCGAGGCCGCCCTCCAGGCTGCGGAAACCGGCCACCTGGTGTTCGGGACGATTCACGCTTCCAGCGCCTCGCAGACGTTCAGCCGCATCTACGACCTCTTCCCCCCGGACGAGCGCGAGCAGGTGCGCAAGCTCCTCGCCTACACCATGCGGGCGATCATCTACCAGAAGCTGCTGCCGACGCTGCACGAGAACATCGCGCGCATCCCGGCGGTCGAGATCCTGATCAACAACTCGGTCGTGCAGAAGTACATCCTCGAAGGGCGTGAAGGCGAGTTGCTCGAAGTGATCCGCAGCACGGAATCTCAGCAATCGGGCATGATTGACTTCAATGGGTCGCTTGTGAAGTTGGTGGAGCAAGAATACATTCACGTCCGAACCGCCATGGAGTCGACTCCGAACCAGGATGAGCTTCGGATGCGTCTCAAGGGCATCAGTTGACCCTGGCCATCCGTCTTTGCCCTCGGAGAGGCGAATCGGACGGCTGATTCCAGCGAGGGCCGAGCGTATGACGTTGGCATTCCCTTTCCGGGTTCTCGGCGCAGCGGATCCGGTGGTGCTGGTCGGCTTCATCCAGCCCCTGCTCATGCTCGCCTGTCTGGCGGCCTGGGCCTGGCTGGTGTCGGACAAGCTGGATAAAGACGCCCAGTACTACCACCTGAAGCGCCAGCAGTGGGGATTGGTGCATGCGCTGGTCGCCGGGGGCGCCTTCGTCGCCTATCTCCTGATCCCCGAGGTCGCGCCGTACAGTTCGTATTGGCTGAACGTCCCCGTCTTCGCCCTCTTGCTGGCGATCTCGCCGATCACGTACATCCTCGTGCGAAACAAGCAGGTGCCCGAGGAGGCCAAGATCACTTTCTCGGCGCAGAGCTTCAAGCAGTCACTGGACCAGCGGCGAGCCCGCAAGGCGATTCGCTCCGCCGCTCTCTCCTTCAAGATGGCGGACGGATCGACCTACCAGACGCCCGCCCGTGACGATCCCGCCTACCAGGTGCATCTCGGAGCCGAGGAGGTGCTCCTCCCCGCTCTGGAGCGCGGCGCCTCCAACGTCCTGCTCGCGCCCGCAAAGAACGGGCAATATGTCATGCAGATGACCGTGGACGGCGTGCCCCAGCGCCTCGAACCCCCCGCCTCGGCTCCGCCCGCGGACGTGATCAACTACGTCAAGCAACTCGCCAAACTCGACGTCGCCGACCGCCGCCGCAAGCAACGCAACACCATCAAGGCGATCCGCCGCACCGAGACCCGGCCGATCAAGGTCGTCACGGATGGGTCGGCTGCGGGAATGCGACTGTCTCTGACACTCGACCCGGAGAAGCAGGTGAAGATCAAGGCGGACGACCTCGGGCTGCTCCCCGCCCAGTCGCAAACGTGGAAGTCGCTGGTGAGTGACAACCACGGCGTCGTGCTTGTTGCCGCCGGCGCGAAGCAGGGACGCACCAGCACGTTCTACGCCCTCGTCGAGGCGCATGACGCCTATCTCACCAACGTGCAGATTCTCGAATTGGAGACGGAGCGGCCGATCGAAGGTGTCCGTCACAACGTCTTCAATCCGACCAACGACGATGCGGAATTCTGGACGACACTGCGGGCGATCATGCGCCGCGATCCGGACGTCGTGGGCATCTCGGAGCTGGTCGACGCCGAGACGGCACAGCAGGTGGCGTCGGGCGGGCTCGACGGACCTCGCATCTACTTCTCCTTACGTGCCGAGAACGCCCTGCAGGCGATCCAGGCGTACACCAGGGCCGTAGGCGACGCCGAGAAGGCCGCAGAGGGCCTCGTAGGAGCCGTGGCGGTCCGCTTGGTGCGGCGGCTGTGCGAGACCTGCAAGGTCCCCTACCAGCCCACCGAAGCCGCCCTCAAGAAGCTCAACCTCCCCGCCAACAAAGTCAAGCAACTGTACAAGGCTGGCGGCAAGATCATTGTCAAGGGCAACAACATGGAAGAGTGCCCTGACTGCCACGGCAGCGGCTACAACGGGCAGACCGGCGTCTATGAGATCATGCAGTTCGGCGAAGAGGAGCGCGAGATCATCCAGGCGGGAGATCTCCAGCGCCTGCGCGCCGAACTGCGCAAGAAGAAGACGATGTTCATCCCGGACGCGGCCCTCGCCAAGGTGATCGAGGGTTCGACGTCGATCGATGAGGTGAACCGCGTGCTGCGCGCCCCCAGCAAAGCGCCGAGCCGCGCCTAGGATGAATCGCGCGCCCCGGGCGCGCCGAACCTCGTCAAGTGGGGGCCACAGTGCCGCA
>CAZZPX010000254.1:0-5437 GCA_964655955.1 uncultured Phycisphaerales bacterium
CGAGTATGGTCAGACCTGCGACTGACGCGGCCGGACACAGCTGCCCACATCCAGTCGGCCCAGCGTAAGAAAGCGGGCTTCGAGGCTGTGCGTCTCGAAGCCCGCCCTGCGAGGGCTGCGCTGGGAGTGCTCGGCCTTGCCGGTCCGAGCGCAGCGCCCGCTGATCCATGTCTTTCACTCTCAATCAACTGCGCTCCCAGCGCCTACTCGCCGCGGCTACACAGCTTCGCGGAGGGGCGCTTCGGCGCTCTGCTTGCGGCCGATCCTGGGGAGCGGGATCAGCCCGCGCACGTCGCGGCGATACTGGCGATACTCGTCGCCGAAGTAGCCCACCAGGTCGCGCTCTTCGATCGTCGTGCCGAACACCACGTAGGCGGTGATGACGAGAGCGAAGAAGAGGTGGCCGACCGTCATGTGGGGCGTCGCCCAGAAGGCGATGAGGAAGCCCACCATGATCGGATGGCGCACGAGCTTGTAGAAGCCGACGAGGCGAAAGCCCGTGGGTCGGTAGATTTTGCCGCGCAGGTGCAGCCAGACCTGGCGCAGCCCGAAGAGATCGAAGTGGTCGACCATGCAGGTGGAGAGGAGGGCAAAGACCCAGCCGCCCAGCGACGTCGCGACCAGGATGGTGCGGGCGACGCTGCTGTCGAAGGACCAGACGGTCTGGGGCAGCGGTCGCCACTGCCAGAAGAGCAGCGCCAGGATGAGGCTGGCGAGGAGGACGAAGGTGCTGCGCTCCATGGGCGCCGGAATGATCCTGGTCCACCAGCGCTTGAAGGCGGGGCGGGCCATGATGGTGTGCTGTACCGCGAAGAGGCCCATGAGCGCGCCGTTGATCAGCAGGGCGGTGAGCAGATCGGTCGCGGCAGGACCGCTGTCGATCGACTTGGGCACCAGCCAGTTGCCCATGAAGCCGATCGCGTAGCAGAAGGTGACGAAGAAGACCGAATAGCAGAGGGCTCCGTAAGCGAAGATCAGCGCTCGCGAGACGGCGCCGCCGGCCGCGGGCTCGTGGGGATGTGCATCAGAAGAGGGTCGCGTGGTCGGGTTGCTCATGGATGGTTCCTTTGATTTGAGTTGGGTTCTGTCGTTGGGGCGCTTGCGATCGGCGACGGTGCCGCACGCCTCGCCGCTCCTGAGGCGAAGACGCAGCGTCACGAGTGACAGCCGAATCACCTGGATTTGATTGGCGATTTCCGGATCTTGAACGCAGAGGGGTGAAATCGGGAACTTGTCGGCACCCGAGGCGGCGCCGCTGCGCCTTTGCCTCAGTACACACGCACTGCGAAAGGAGTAAATCGCCATGCAGACGATGCAGAAAGCAACCGCAGACGTAATGAGGGCAGGGCTGGACGATGCGCTCGAGGTCTTCGCGCTGCGGACGTGCGCCATCAACAAGCTGCGCGAAGCGCGAGTGATCTCGGCGCGCCGCTGCCTCGCGGAACTCGAGCGCATGTGGCAGCAGACGCAGCGCGCGGCGACCACGGTGGCTGGCAGTGGCGGGAGCGCGACCAGTGAGGCTGCCTGACGTGCGCCCGATTCGCCGCTCTTCGTCCGGTTTGCTAGAAATGCGACCGGACTCGGCGCGCCGGCCTGTACAATGGGCGAGCCGGCGTATGGACGGCGCAGCGCGCGCCACCTCACGCCGGGCATCGCAGGAGAGGCTGAAGCCCGTGGATACGCAGAACCAGGTCACGCGCATCCTGCGCGAATTCGATCGGCGTGAGGACGCGGCGGAGGCGCTCCTGCCGCTCGTCTACGAGCAGTTGCGCGCCATCGCGCAGAACCGCATGCGCGAGGAGCGGGCGGGCCACACGCTGCAGGCAACCGCGCTGGTGCACGAGGCGTACGTCAAGCTCATCGGCAGCGAGGCGCCGAGCTGGGAGGATCGCGGACACTTCTTCCGCGTCGCCGCCGAAGCCATGCGCCGCATCCTCATCGACCACGCCCGCAAGCGCAAGAGCGACAAGCGCGGCGGCGGCAGGCCGCACGTTCCCCTGAGCGTGATCGACCTGGCGAGCGACTTCGATCCGGGCCAGGTGCTGGCGCTGAATGACGCCATCGACCGCTTCGAACAGGAGGAGGAGCGCGCTGCGCAGATCGTCAAGCTGCGCTTTTTCGCGGGGCTGAGCGTCGAGGAGACCGCGGAGGCGCTGGGGCTCTCCAGGCGCACGATCCTGCGCGAGTGGTCGTTCGCGCGGGCGCGGCTGTTTCAGCTGCTCTCCGACGGCGAAGGGGCGCCTGCCGATGACCAGTGAGCGGATCAAGGAACTCTTCTTCGAGGCGGCGGAATTGCCGCTCGGGGAGCGCAGCGCCTTTCTCGACGCGGCGTGCGCCGGCGACGAGAACGCCCGCCGACAGGTGGACGCCCTGCTCGCCGCCCACGATGAGGCGGGCGAATTCCTCGCAGAGCCCGCCACGGTCGACGCAGAGCGCAGCGCCTTTCCGCACAGCGCGCTTCAGCCCGAAGCGCCGGGTACGCGCATCGATCGCTACATCATCGAGGGCGTGCTCGGCGAGGGGGGATTCGGCACGGTCTACCTCGCGTTGCAGGAGGAGCCGATGCGCAGACGCGTCGCGCTCAAGCTGCTCAAGCCCGGCATGGACAGCCGCGAAATCGTCCGCCGCTTCGAGGCGGAGCGCCAGACGCTCGCCGTCATGGACCATCCCTGCATCGCGCGCGTTTTCGACGCGGGGGCCACTGAACAGGGTCGACCGTTCTTCGTGATGGAATACGTCGACGGCGAACCGCTCACCACGTACAGCGATCTGGCGCGACTGCCGGTTCGCGAGCGCCTCCTGCTCTTCGAGCAGGTGTGCCAGGCGGTGCAGCACGCGCACCAGAAGGGCATCATCCATCGCGACCTCAAGCCGAACAACGTGCTGGTCGGCGCCGTCGACGGTGAGCCGATTCCCAAGGTCATTGACTTCGGCATCGCCAAGGCGCTGGAGCCCGATGAGCATCATGCGACGGCGATGACGCACGTCGCCCAGGTAATCGGCACGCCGCAGTACATGTCGCCCGAGCAGGCGGCGCCCGGCATGGCGAACGTGGATACGCGCACCGATGTGTACAGTCTCGGCGCGCTCTTGTACGAACTGCTCTGCGGCACGCCGCCGCTCGACGATGAACAGGTGCGCGGGGTCGGCCCGGCGACGATCGAGCGACTCATCCGCGACACGGAGGCGCCCCGCCCGTCCGGCCGCATCGAACTGCTCGGCGAACGAGGCGAACGAATCGCGCGCCAGCGCCAAACCGAGCCGAGGCGTCTGGAGCGCGCGCTGCGCGGCGACCTCGACTGGATCATCATGCGGGCGATCGAGAAGGACCCGTCGCGGCGCTATCCCACGGCGAACGCCTTCGCCGCCGATATCCGCCGCTACCTGAACGGCGAGGCCGTCGAAGCGGGCCCCCCCACCTTCTCCTATCGCTTCAGCAAGTTCGCCCGGCGCAACCGCGTCGGCTTGTCGGCGGGGACGGCCGTGGCACTCGCCATCATCGTGGGTCTGCTGCTCGCCGTCACGGGACTGGTCGAGGCGCGTCACCAACACAAGCAGGCCGTGCGCAGTCAGCGCGAGGCCGAGGCCGTCACGGACTTCCTCTCCGACATCTTCGCTGCCGCCGATCCGCAGCGTGCCGGCGGCTCAGAGGTCACGGTGCGCAGCGCCCTGGAGGAAGCGGCCAAGGTGTTGGACGAAGGTTCGCTCGCGGAGGAACCGCTTATCGAGGCGCGGGTGCGGGCCACGCTCGGCCGCATCCTGCAGGGGCTCGGCCTCTTCGACGAAGCCGAGGCACAGATACATCGTTCGCTCGAGATGCGCCGAGAGCACCTGGGAGAGCGCCACGCCGACGTGGCGGCCAGCCTGAACTATCTCGGCTCGATCGCGCGCGAGCGAGGGGACGAGCCGGCGGCGGAGCGGCACTTGCGCGCCGCCCTCGAAATCGCAGGCGAGCACGGTGACGCCACGCTCGAATTGCAGTCGCAACTCATGAACAACCTGTCGCTGCTGCTGCGTCACAAGGGCGAAATGCGCGAGGCGGCGGATCTGCTCGCCCGGGCCGTGGCGCTCGATCGACGCCTGCTCGAGCCGAACGATCCGGCCCTGGCGGCGACGCTCAACAACCTGGCGCTGCTGGAGCGCGACCTGGGCAACCCCCAGCGCGCCGAGACGCTCTGGCGCGAGACGCTGCAGATCCTCACCTCGCGCTACGGCGAGGAGCACATGTACGTCGCCGCCGTCCTCGAGAGCCTCGGCTCTCTCGACGTCGAGATGGAACGCTACGAGAAGGCAGCCGATCTGTACAAGCAGGCGCTCGAGATTCGCCGCAACGTGCTCGGCGACGAGCATCCGCACGTCGCCGTCAGCCTGAACAACCTTGGCTTCCTCTATTCCAGCAAGGGCGACTACGACCAGGCGCTTGCGTATTACAGCGAGGCGCTGGACCTGCGCAAGCGAGTGCTCGGCGAGGATCATCCAGGCGTCGCCACCGCGCTCAGCAACCTGGGACAACTGCACGAGGCGCGCGGCGACCTGACACAGGCGCAGGCGGCATACGCAGCGTCACTCGAGATTCGCCGCCGGCGCCTGGGCGATGAGGATCCGCGCACCGTCCGCATGTGGAACGCCGCGGCGAGAACGCGGCTGCACCTGGGCGATCAGATCGGCGCCGCCGAACTTTTCGACGAGCTGATCGACGTCGTGCGTCTCGCCGCGGATGCGGAGGACGCCAGCATCGTGTCGCTGCGACAGGCGGCGCAGCTTCTGCTCGACTGCGAGGTGGAAACGCTGCGCGACGCCTCTACCGCCCTGCGCTACATTCAGCGCGCCTGTGCCGCAAGCGGGCGGCAGGATCCGGATGTGCTCGCCGAGTTGTCGCGCGCTCAGGAGCGCAGCGGCGACGTGCCGGGCGCGCTGTTCTCGCTCGAGGCGGCGCTCGATCTGCTCGCGACCGACGATCCGCGACGTGGACAACTGCTCGACCGCCAGGCGACGCTGAACGCCGAGCAACAGCAGGACTGACCGGGAGGTTCGGGGGCCTCACCGGACAAGCCGGCGGATCGGTCGCCCCGCCGCTCCGGTTGCGGAATCGCCCGCACGCGCGTGCTAGAATGCGGCCCGACCGCGCTCCCAGCGGGCGTGGTCGTTTCTTCCCTTGCCGCAGTGCAACCGAAGGCGAGCCGCATGCCCACACGTCGATCCTGGATCGTCGCCATCGTCCTTACCGCTCTGCTCCTTGCGCTGGGGGGACTGGTGGCGTGGCGGCTGGCGCAGCCGCAGCAGGCGGTGCAGCGAGGCGGCGGGCCGAGCGCGGCGCCCGTGGAGATCGCCGCTATCGAGCACGGCCCGATCGAGAACCGTCGCGTCTTCAGCGGCGCGCTGGAAGCCACGGCCCGAGTCACCATCGCGCCCAAGGTCGCCGGCCGCATCATCAGCC
>CAZZPX010000255.1:0-5424 GCA_964655955.1 uncultured Phycisphaerales bacterium
GCGGGCGCGAAGCGGCAACTGATCGGGGTGTATCGGCCCGAACTGATGCGTCCACTCGCCGAGGCGCTGCGCCGGCTCGGCGCCGAGCGCGCGATGGTGGTGCACGCCGACGACGGCCTGGACGAACTGTCGACGACCGCCCCGACGCAGGCGGCGCTCTTGCGCGACGGTGAGATCCAGGTGATGACGCTGCATGCCCGGGAGTTGGGCATCAGGCCGCCGGCCGACGGACTGGCGGCACTGCAGGCGCGCGACATCGAGGACGCGCAGCGGCGCATCGAGGGCGTCTTCGACGGCGACGCCGGCTTCATGCACGAGCGCGACATGGCGTGCCTGAACGCGGCGGCGGCGATCTTCATCGCCGATCTCGCCCCGGATCTGCGCGAGGCCTTCCGCATGGCGCGAGCCGCGGTCGAGGAGGGACGGGCACGCGAAACGCTGGCGCGGCTGGTCAAGGTGTCGCGCAGCGCCTGACCGATCGAAGTCAATGTCGTCGCAGGGGCGCGCCGGGGGGCCAAGGCGGCGTGAGAGCGCTGTACACTGCCGCTTCTTCCGGGTCGATTCGGCCCACTCGGTCGGAGTCTCGCATGCTGCCGCGCCTGGCGCTGTTGTCTTCCGTCCTGCATCTCGCCGCGGCTGCGGAGGCTGCGCCGATGAAGCCTGCGCCTTCGCCTGGCGATCCCACGGCGCCGCCGGCCGCCACCGTGCCGCGCGGCGAGGGGGCGGCTGCCGACGTAGCCGGCGCTGCCGACGCGGCCGCTCCGCAGATCGATCCGGCGCTGCCCCGAGTGCACATCGTGCGCACCGAGGAAGCGCCGACGATCGACGGCGTGCTGAACGACGCGGTCTGGGAGCAGGCGGCGGTGCTGACCGACTTTCGCCAGACCGATCCCGACGAGGGTGCGCCGGTGAGCGAGCCGACCCAGGTGCGACTGCTCTACGATGCGAGCCACCTTTACATTGGCGTGCGCTGTTATGACAGCGAGCCGCAGCGCATCGTGGCGACGCAGATGCGGCGCGACGTGGGGCTGGGTACGGACGATCGCATCGCAGTCGTCATCGATCCGTATTTCAGCCGGCGCAACGGCTACTATTTCGAGGCGAATCCACTGGGGGCGCACGGCGACGCGCTCATCGAGGACAACAGCGAGTTCAACAAGAGCTGGGATGGGATCTGGCACTGCAAGGCAACGATCGACGCGGAAGGGTGGTCGGTTGAGATGGCGATCCCCTTCAAGACGATCTCCTTCAACCCGGAGACGGATCGCTGGAGCCTGAACGTCATGCGCTTCATCCGGCGCAAGAACGAGACCGCGCACTGGGCCTCGCCGTCGCGCGATCGGAGCTTCAACTCCTTCGCCGACGCCGGGGTGATAACGGGGATCCATGACATCGAGCAAGGACTGGGGCTGGACGTGGAGCCGTTCGTCGTCGGCACGTTGCTGCGCGACTACGAGCAGGGCGATACGGATCTTCTCTTCGACGCAGGCGTGGACATTTTCTATAAGATCACGCCGTCGCTGACGTTGTCGACCACGATCAACACCGACTTCGCCGAGACGGAGGTGGATGATCGCCAGGTGAACCTGACGCGTTTCCCGCTCTTCTTTCCCGAGAAGCGCGACTTCTTTCTTCAGGACGCGGGGATTTTCAATTTCGGCGGCATCAACCGCAATCCGCTGCCGTTCCATTCGCGCCGCATCGGCATCGGGCCGAATGGCGAGATGCAGGACATCCTTCTCGGCGCCAAGCTCACGGGACGCATCGAAGATATCAATATCGGCCTGCTTGACGTCGTCATGGATGACGACGCGGAGCTGGGACGAAAGAACTTCTTCGTGGGCAGGGCCTCCGTCAACGTGCTGGAGCAGTCGAACCTCGGGGCGATCTTCACGCATGGCGATCCGCTGACCGAGTCGGACTCCTGGACCGGCGGCTTCGACTTCAACTATCGCACGAGCGATTTCGGCGACGGCAAGACGCTGCAGGCGCACCTGTGGATGCTGGGCAGCGACTCCGGCGGCGATGACGGCCGCGGCGGGGCCTTCGGCGGCAAGCTCATCTATCCCAACGACCGCATCAACTGGAGCTGCGGCTACACGCGCATCGACGACGATTTCGAGGCGGCGCTCGGCTTTGTGCCCAGGCGCGGCATTCACGAGTACTTCGGCAACTGGCGCTACCGCCATCGACCCGTTCACGACTACATTCGCGCGCTCGACTTCGGCATAAACACCTTCGTCATCACCAACCTCGACGGGGACGTCGAGTCGCGGGATCTCGGCTTCAACCTGCTCACCGTCCAGACGGAGCGGGGCGACGTGCTCGACTTCGATTACACGCGCGAGCGCGAAGTGCTCTTCGATGACTTCGAGATCTACGACGGCGTGGTCATTCCCGCGGGAAGCTATAAGTTCGAGCGTTACAGCGCCCGCCTGGGCACGACGCCCGCTTTGCCGCTCGACGCCACCCTCCGCTTCGCGGGGGGCGAGTTCTTCACGGGAACGCGCGAGGAGTACACGGCGAGCCTGAACTGGCGGCCGGGACCGCACTTCAACATGTCAGCGGACTACATCGTCAACGACGTGCATCTCGACCAGGGCGACTTTCTCACGCGCGTCATTCGCGCCCGCGCGACGGTGCAGTTCTCGCCGCAGCTCTCCTGGTCGACCTATGCACAGTATGACAACGTCTCGGAGACGATCGGCATCAACAGCAAGATTCGCTGGATCGTCACGCCGGGCAGCGAGATGTTCTTCGTCGTCAACCAGGGCATCGAGCGCGATGATGACAGCTACGCCTTTACTGAAACGGACGTGACGGCAAAGCTGGGGTGGACGATGAGGTTCTGAGCCACGATGGGCGAATGTCAAATGAGAAATGACGATAGCGGCGGCGCGCGATCGCATGAGGGCAGACGCCGCCGCGATCGCCATTCCGACCCCCCGATTCGACCTGTCTCGTCCGCTACTCTTCCTCTTCCTTCGGCTTGTAGGCGGCGGCGACTTCCTGCTGGACGTTGGGCGGCATCTGCTCGTCGTGGCTGTATTCCATGGAATAACTGCCCTGCCCGCCGGTCATCGACTTGAGCGAGTTCTGATAGGTCATCAGTTCCGACAGCGGCGCCTGGGCACGGACGACGGTGAGGTCGCCCGGCAACATGTCGGAGCCCTGGATGCGGCCGCGCCGGCCGGAGATGTCGCTGGCGATGTCGCCCATGTACTGGCTGGGAATGGTCACCTCGAGGTTGACGAAGGGCTCCATGAGGATCGGGTTGGCCTTCATGACCGCATCCATGAATGCCTTCTTGCCCGCGGTCACGAAGGCGACTTCCTTGGAATCGACGGGGTGGTACTTGCCGTCATAGACGGTGACCTTGACGTTGGACATGGGGTAGCCGGCGATGACGCCGGTGTGCAGCGCCTGGCGAATGCCCTTCTCGATGGCGGGCAGGAACTGGCGCGGGATGCTGCCGCCGACCGTCGCGTCCTCGAACATCAGGCCGTCGGAATCCTCCAGTTCCTTCTGTTCTTCCTCGGTGAGGGGCGCAACGCGCAGGTAGACCTCACCGAACTGCCCGGCACCGCCGGTCTGTTTCTTGTGGCGATGGTGTCCTTCCGCCTGACCGCCGATGGTTTCCTTGTAGGCGACCTTGGGCGGGGCGGTGGTCACTTCGACGTGGAAGCGGTTCTTCAGCTTCTCGAGCACCACGCGCAGGTGCAATTCGCCCAGGCCCAGCAGCACGGTCTGATTGGTCGAAGCACGACGTTCGACGACCAGCGTCGGGTCTTCCTCGCTCATCCGCGCCAGGGCGTTGGCGATCTTCTCCTCGTCGCCGCGCTTCGCCGCTTCAAGCGCCAGGCCATACATCGGCCGGGGCAGATCGAGTTTCTTGAGATGGAGCGGCTTGGCGTCGGCGTGGAGGACGGCGTCGTAGTGCAATTCGTCGACCTTGGCAACGGCGATGATGTCGCCGGGCACGCCCTGGTCGACGTTGTGATGCTCCTTGCCCTGCATCTTGAAGAGATGGTTGATGCGGATGGGCTTGCGATTGTCGTCGATGAGCAACTGGTCGCCATTCTTGATCGTGCCCTGATGCACGCGGAAGACGGAGACCTTGCCCATGAAGGGGTCGGCGGTGACCTTGAAGACGTGGCCGACGAGCGGTGCGGCGGGATCGCACTTGACCTCGACGGGCTCGTCCGCGTCATTGACGAAGGGACGGGGGTTGCCTTCCTGCGGGCTGGGGCAGAGCTTGGCGATGACGTCGAGCAGGGCGGCGACGCCGATCCCCTCGCGCCCTGCAATGAAGCAGATGGGGATGATGTGACCCTGACGCAGGCCCTTCTCGAAGGCCTCGTGCAGTTCGTCGCCGGAGACTTCCTCGCCTTCGAGGTACTTGGCCATGAGGTCTTCGTCGACTTCGACGGTCTGATCGAGGATCGCCGTGTGAGCGTCGCTGACGGAGCTGAAGGCGGGCTCACCGGATCCATTGAAGAAGACGTCGACGACGGACTTGTGGTCGGCGGCAGGGAGGTTGATCGGCAGGCACGCCGAGCCGAAGCTCTCGCGGATCTGCTCGACGAGTTGCTCGAGATCGACGCCTTCGTGATCGATCTTGTTGATGACGATCATGCGCGGCAGGTTGCGATCCTCGGCGAACTTCATGACGCGGCGGGTCGTGGTCTCGATGCCCTTGGTGGCGTCGATGACGACGGTGGCCATTTCCACGGCGGGCAGCGCCGAGAGGGCGTGGCCGAGGAAGTCCGGTGAACCAGGCGTGTCGACGAGGTTGAGATGGATGGTCTTGCCGCCGTCGCTGCTGGTGTAATCGAGGTGGACCACGGCGGAGTTGAGGCTGTGGCCATGCTCCTTCTCCTCGTCGTCGAAGTCGCAGACGGTGTTCTTTTCGTCGACGCTGCCCATGCGGCCGATGACCTTGCAGTCCGCGAGAATTCGCTCGATGAGCGTGGTCTTGCCGCACCCTGCGTGTCCGGCAAGGGCGAGGTTGCGGAGGTCGGCGGCGGTGTAGTTGGCCATGCTCAGCTCCAGCTCGATAGCATTCTGTTCAGGGTGTGCAAAATCGCCGCCTCAGCCGCTTAGCTGAGGCGCAACGCCCGATTGTACCGACCTCCTGCGCGGACCGTCCCGTCCGCCCCGAGCGGCCGACGGCCCACCCGGGTCTCGGCAGGGACGGCGATGGTAGCGTCTCGGCCCCCGGGCGCTCAAGCGCCGACGCTACCCTGTCAGGCATGCCCGCGCCGCTCTTCCATGTCGTCCTCTATCAGCCCGAAATCCCCAACAACACGGGGAACATCGGCCGAACCTGCATGGCTGCCGGCTGCCCGCTGCACCTGATCCACCCGCTGGGCTTCGACACCTCCGAGAAGGCCTTCCGCCGGGCCGGACTGGACTACTGGCACG
>CAZZPX010000256.1:0-4602 GCA_964655955.1 uncultured Phycisphaerales bacterium
ATCCACGCGACGTGAAGGATCTTGCGTTTCTCCTGGCCCGGGGGCAGGGGCGCTACGTCGGCACGACGAGCATGCTGCTCAACCCGACCGACGTTCCCACGCCCGGCGGCGGCTGGTGGGGCGAGGGCGATGAGAAGATCTTCGTTGACGACGACGAGGCTCCCAGCACGTTCGGCACGGGCTCGGAGGATTACTACAACTACGCTTGGTCCCGGCCGGACCTCTTCGCCTTTCCCTATTGCGCGCAGCCGCGCAACGATGGACCGGGCAACCGCGGCTTCGTCGTCAACAACCGCTGGCACATCCTCGACGATCTGCCCTTCCGCGAGCGGCTCGCCTTTTACATGGAGCTGTTCCCCCACATGCGCGTGGAAGGATTCAGCTACGCGCGCATCGGATATTACTATGCGCGCCCGGACGTCTGGGACGATCACGCGGGCATCACGCCGGCTGACGTGCGGCCGGTGCGCCTCGACGACGACTGGCGGCCGCGCGCGGAAGGCGGAGCGCGCAACTCGATCTTCATCGCGGCAGAAGATGTCGTCGAGCTGAGCGAACAGAACGTGTCGAGCCTGCCGGATCGGCTGTACGAAGGCGGGCGCTGCCTCGTCTGGCGACCGCGGCACCAGGGCGAGACGCTCAGGTTCGACCTCTCCGGGATCGAAGAACTGCGCGGCAGGTGCTCGCTCGGGCTCGTTCCCGTCTTCGCGCCGAATTCGGGGACGGTGCGGATCCGGGTGCTGCTGCGCGGCGAGCCGCCCGCGACCTGCGACGCCGTCGTGTACGAGCAGACGCTTGATCTGCGGGTCAGCGGACCGCCGCTACTGCGGCGAGTTTCGTCGCCGCCGCTGCCGATCCTCGAGCCGGGCTCCTACGAAGTCGAGGTGATGTTTGTGGGTGATGCGGGCGCCGCGGTCGGCCTCGACTTCATCTGGCTGCAGAAGCACGAGTAATCGTGCGGCCGCAGACAACTCCGCGCGCGAAAAGACCGTCGTACGGTACGACGGTCCGCGATGGTCTTGGTCTGCTGGTGCCGCGCCTAGGCGCTGAAGCTCGAGCCGCAGCCGCAGGTCGTGGTGGCGTTGGGGTTGTTGAAGACGAAACCGCGACCCATGATCTCCTCGCGGAAGTCGATCGTCGTACCGTTGAGGTAGAGGTAGCTCTTGGGGTCGCAGACGATCTTCACGCCGTGCTCGTCGAAGAGTTCATCGCTGTCGCGCTGCGTCTCGGTGAGGTCAAGCAGGTAGGAGAAGCCCGAGCAGCCGCCGCCCTTGACGCCGACGCGCAGGCGGATCTTCTCCGCGTCGAGTTGCTGCTGCTCGATAATGGCCTTGATTTCGCGGGCGGCGGGTTCGGTGAGTGCAATTCCCATGACAAACTCCGGATTCAATCGTATCAGTCAGCCGACGGTCCAACGTGCGCCGACGAGTCATTCTAGGCGGATGCAGCGCCCGGCTGGGAGCCCTCCCGCGCCGGTTCGGCGCCCCCCTCCGTTTCGGTCAGGCCGTTCTTCTTCCTGTAGTCGTCGATCGCGGAACGGATCGCATCTTCGGCGAGGACGCTGCAATGGATCTTGACGGGCGGCAGGCTCAATTCCTCGACGATTTCGGTGTTCTTGATCGCCAAACCCTCCTCGAGGGTGCGGCCCTTGAGCCACTCGGTGGCGAGAGAGGAGGAGGCGATGGCCGACCCGCAGCCGAAGCACTTGAACTTGGCGTCTTCGATGACGCCGGTCTCGGAGTTGACCTTGATCTGCAGTTGCATGACATCGCCGCACTCGGGCGCGCCGACGAGGCCGACGCCGATGTCCTTGCGCTGCTTGACTTCCTTGGTCGTGCCGAACTTGCCGACGTTGCGCGGGTTTTCGTAGTGGTCAACGACTTTGCTGCTGTAGGCCATGCCGTACCTCGCTGCTGCTTCCTTGGACGCCGGAAGGGGCGCACATGCTAATGCGCGTCCCATTCGATCTTGGTGATGTCAATCCCTTCCATCGCCATGTCGTACAGCGGGCTGAGTTCGCGCAGCTTGACGACGGCGGCGACGATCTGTTCGATGGCTGTGCCGATCTCCGCTTCGCTGCTGAACCGCCCCAGGCTCAGGCGCAGGCTCGAATGCGCCAGCTCATCGCCGACTCCCAGCGCCTTGAGCACGTAGCTCGGCTCGAGGCTGGCGCTGGTGCAGGCGGAGCCCGAGGAACAGGCGATGTCCTTGATCGCCATCATCATCGACTCGCCCTCGACGTAGCCGAAACTGATGTTGCTGATATTGGGCAGTCGTTTCTCGGCGTGGCCGTTCACCTGGATCGCGTCCAGCTTCTGCGCCAGCGACTCCTCGAGCTTGCTGCGCAGCGCGAGCAATCGCGGCCGTTCCGCGTCCATCTCTGCACCGCAGATGGCGCAGGCGGCACCGAAGCCGACCACGCCGGGCACGTTGATCGTGCCGCTGCGGAAGCCGCGCTCGTGCCCGCCGCCGTCCATCTGGGCGACGAGCCGGACCCGCGGCTTGCGGCGGCGCACGTACAGCGCTCCCACGCCCTTGGGCCCGTAAATCTTGTGGCCGGACCAACTCAAGAGGTCGATGTTGTCGGCCTCGACGTTCGTGGGCATCTTACCGACCCATTGCGTGGCGTCGGTGTGAAAGACGACGCCACGGTCGTGGCACAGCGCGCCGATCTGCGGCACGTCGTTGATCGTGCCGATCTCGTTGTTCGCCCACATGAGGGTGACGAGGATGGTGTCGTCGCGCAGCGCCTCGTCGACCTGGCTGGCGGTGATGACGCCGTCGCTCGGCGGGGTGAGAAACGTCACGTCGAAGCCCTGTTTCTCCAGCCGCTTGCAGGGATCGAGGACGGCCTTGTGCTCGGTGGCGGCGGTGATGATGTGGCCGCGCTTCCCACTCCCCGCCGGGGACTTCTGAAACATCTCGGCGGCGCCCTTGATGGCCAGGTTGTTCGCCTCGGTCGAGCCGCTTGTCCAGATGATCTCCTTCGGACTTGCCCCGATAAGATCGGCGGCCTGCCTGCGGGCCTTGTCGACCGCCTCCTCGGCGATCCACCCGAACTGGTGGTTGCGGCTGGCGGCGTTGCCGTAGTGCTCGCTGAAGAAGGGCAACATCGCCTCCAGCACCCGCGGATCCACTCGCGTGGTGGCGGCATTATCGAGGTAGATCGGCTTCTTGGCAGACATGGTCCCGGGTGCCTCCTGCGTGCAATCCATCAGCGCAGCGCCCCCGCCAGAGCTGCTCTTTAGAATCATTCCAGGATAGCAAACAAACCCCTCACAGTCAAGCGCACCACGCCGCCAATTGCGCCCTTGGACCGAAGAATTGCAGCGCCGGCTCGTCCTGCTCGATCGGGTCGCGGAAGCCCCGTGCGCAGCGGGCTGGCAGCGTCCGATCCCGGAAGCGCCGGTACGCCGCGGTCCGACTCATGCGGTCCGGCTTGCGCGAGGGGTGGTAGAGGTGAAACGCGATGATGTCGCGCACCGCCACCACCGCCGACCCGCCCGCCTGGTAGATGCGCTTGGCGAGGTCGTCATCGTCGAAGCCGTACCCCACGAACTGCTCGTCGTACCCGTTCACGTCCAGGTAGCTGCTGATGCGCACGGAGTGATGCCCGCCGATGATCTTGGGCTTGTGCGCCTTCTCCAGGCCGAAGCCCTTGAACCAGAGCTGCCGCACGTAGCGCCGATGCCGCCGCTCCAGGAGCTTGAGATCCGCCTCGGTCGGCTCAGGATCCGCCTCGCCGGAGAGGATCGCCTCGGGGGTGAAGGCGGCCGTGCGTTCGGGCGACAGATCAACGCGATAGGGAATCACCAGGTCGACGCCAAGGCCGGTCTGCAGGTGCCGCTCGACCGCGGTGGGCGCGAGGACGGTGTCACCGTCGAGCACGATGACCCGCGCTTCGGGATGCAGGGGAATCGCCGCCTCCCCTTCCCTGGTCAGCAGCCCCACCGACGCAAGCGCTCGAAAGCCGTTGTTGCGCACCTGGTTCAAACGGGCTTCGTTCTGATGCGGCCGGGCGCAGTGGATGATCGGCAGATCCAGCCGATTCGCCCAGCGGCTGACAAGAACTTCGATCTCCTGGCTGACGCAGTCGCAGGAGACGACGACGGCATCAGGGCGATGCGACTGGTTGGCGATGGCAGCGATCGTGGGCGCGAGATGGCGCGTGGTATGCGTCGGGATGACAATGAAGATCGGCGCACGCTGAACGGAATCGACGACCACGGGCACAGTATAGCGTTCGCAGAATGTCAGGCATCAGAGTCAACTGCCCCCCCAGTTGACGCGCCCGGGTGGCCTCGGCACGCTGACGCCATGCAAGTGCTGACGACGCCCAGCGACCTGGCCGGCCACCACGGCGGGATCTTCGTTCCCACCATGGGAGCCCTGCACGCCGGGCACGCCGCCCTCATCGAGCACGCCTCGGCGGCCGCGGCCAGCCGACCCGTCGTGGTCAGCATCTTCGTGAACCCGACGCAGTTCGCACCCGGGGAGGACTTCGAACGCTACCCGCGGACCTTCGAGGCGGACCTGGCGAAGATTGAGGCGGCCGGCGGGCAGGTTGTCTTCGCGCCGAGCGTGGAAACCATGTACCCCGAG
>CAZZPX010000256.1:4612-5421 GCA_964655955.1 uncultured Phycisphaerales bacterium
CGGACCGCTTCCAGCCGCTCCCTCGCATCGCCAGCGAGCCCCGGCTGGAAGAGACGCACCGGCCGCAGTTCTTCCACGGCGTGTGCGCCGTGGTGCAACGGCTGTTCGCAATGGTTCGCCCCGCCGTGGCCGTGTTCGGCGAAAAGGACTACCAGCAACTACTCGTCATCCGCGAAATGGTCGAACTGCTGCGACTGCACATCGAGATCGAGGGTCGACCGACCGTGCGCGAGGCGGACGGCCTGGCGCTGAGCAGCCGCAATGCCTATCTCGATGCCGAGCAGCGGCAGCGGGCGCTGGGATTGAGCCGGGCGCTGGCGGCGGCGCGGCAGTCGGCCGACGCGGGCGCGGCGCCTGGCCCGGCGGCGCTGGAGGCGGAGATGCGGCGAGTGCTGGCGGTACATGACCTCGCGATTGACTACGCCGTGGTGCGGGATGCCGCGACGCTGCTGCCGCTCCGGGCCCTGGATCGGCCGGCACGGGCGCTGATCGCAGCGCGCGTGGGCGAGGTGCGGCTGATCGACAATGCAGCGCTGGCGCCGCGAGGGCGCAGGGGACGCGGAGACGAATCGTGAATCCCCGAGCCGTGGCGGGAAAGCACGGCTTGCGATACGCTGACGATCCGCGCGAACAAGGCCTCTGCGGGCGCCGTGTCGCCTCTCGCGCAGGCCTCGCCAGCCAAGGAGTCCTCCCGTGCAGCGCAGCCCCTTTCACAAGTTCCACGTCGATCAGGGAGCCAGGTTCGTCGATTTCGCCTGCTGGGAGACGCCCATCAGCTACGGCTCGATCATCGAGGAGCACACCCGCGT
>CAZZPX010000257.1:0-2853 GCA_964655955.1 uncultured Phycisphaerales bacterium
GGGCCGGCTGGCAGAGCGGTACGCCCATCGCTCGCATCGACTACACCGGCGACTACGTCGTCAATGACTACCTGCAGGCGAACGTCCCCGCTCCCGCGACGCTCGGTCTGCTCGGCGTGGGCGGCTTCGTCGCCACTCGCCGCCGCCGCTGACGCGCACTCGCCCACGCTTCAACGCCGCGCAGGCATCCATTCAGACACCCCGTCAGCTCCCGCCCCCACCCGGCGGGAGCTTTTCTTACGCCCACACGCGCCGAGTACCCTGCCGGAGCGAGCTTCGCTGGAGCGCTCGCGCACCGCCCAACACCCGTTGCCGAATACCGTACCTGATATGCTCGGTAGAAAACCTGCCGATGCGAGGCGCAGGCGCGGTAGCGCGATGCGGCGAGACCTGTTGCGTTATCAAGGATGCAAACCAGTCGATCGCCATGGACGGTGATGCGAGTCGCCTACAGCGTCGCCAGGCAAGCGCCGCCGGCAGTCGTGGAGGTCGACTCGATCCGCCACCATGCTTGCCTTGGGGAAGCGGCAATACAGGTGCCCGTTCTGCGGATTCACGATCGGCCCAGTGAGAACCTGCGCATGGGTGGATGGAGCGGAAAGAAGCACCAGCGCCACGCCTCCTGCAATCGCCCATCTCGCCCCCCTGTCACGTTGAACATCATGCATCATGATTCTCACTCTTTTGCATTCACCCAGAATCCGGTATAGATGGAGAAGCGCGTGACGTGTGCGCGCTTCGCATTAACCAGGCTTCGCTCCGAATAGTGCGTTGTGCGGGCCTCATTGTCACAGTGAAGATAATCCGTCATTCGCGCGAGTCATCAACGAACCTCGCTGAATGAGTCCATCGATCGCCGTGAGGCGTGCGCAAGTGCCCGCGAGACCACGCCTCACAGATCACGAATGTGATGCATTTGTGTGATAACAGGCCTGTCGGCCGCTATTCGCCCGGAGGATGATGAGAACCAGACTGAGTTGCCAAAGTCATTGCAGCCGTGCTCATTTCCGACTCCTCCTGCACGCGCACCATCACTCGGGAGCGCTCGCTGTTGGCCGCTCCTGATCGTGCTGAGGCGGCCGGCGATGCGCCTGGGGCCGCCCTGGAGTGAGATGAGGCGCTGCGATCGGTCCGCCGGCTGCGGTACCATGCCGTCGTGAGCAAGGCGGCAGCGGCGAACAGGTTGGTGACAGCGACGGATGGCGATGCCCACGGCGGTGAAGCTCCCCGGCGCCAACTCGCCGCTGCGTCGGTGGGCCTCGCGGCCGCTTTCGCCCTCTGCCTTGCCCTGGCGTTCCCCCCCTTCTCGCTCTGGCCTCTCATCTTCCTTGTCCCGCTGCCGTTCGGCCTGCTGGCCAAGCACAGGGGCGGGTGGACGCTGCCCGCCCTCGCCCTCTGGCTGGCCGGCACGGGCTTCTACCTCTTCGAGCATCGCTGGCAGATCGACGTCAGCGCTGTGGGCTACCCCCTCGGCGCGGGGATCGGCGGACTGTACTTCGTCGCCGCGCTGCTGACGCTGCGGCTGCTCCACCGTCATCTGCCCCGCCCCGCCATGGTGCTGCTTCTGCCGCTCGTCTGGACCGCCTGGGAGGTGCTGCGCGGCGAGTACCTGCTGGGCGGGTACGCGTTCTTCCTGCTCGCGCACCCGACGATCGGCTGGCCGGCCTTCCCGCAGGGGGCGGACCTGCTGGGGACGTACTTCATCTCTTTTCTCGTCGCCATGCCCGCCGGGGCGCTGCTGGATCTCTTCGACCGCGGGCACGCCTGCCGCTTCTGCCGCATTGCGCCGGCGGTGCTCACAGGGCTCCTGCTGGCGCTGACGGTGCTCTACGGCGGGGCGCGCCTCCGCGAGACGCCGACCGCAGAGACAGGCGAGTCGGTGCGCCTGGCCGCGGTGCAGACCAACGTGCCGCAGAGCAACAAGCTGAACTGGACCTTCGAGCAGGCTCGCGCGGACTACTTTCGAGCCGTCGAACTCACCGCAGCGGCGGCGCGGCCCCGGCAGGGTCCGCCGCCGGACCTCATCACCTGGCCGGAGACGATGCTCCCCTCGGGGTTCGGTCTCAACGCGGAGACGGTGGCGGAGATGCGTCGGCACACGCTCGTCGGCGCCCTCTTCGCCGATGACATCGTCGCCGCACAGGAGCAGCTTGGAGTGCCGCTGCTCATCGGCGCCGCGGCGACGGACGGCCTGTTGCTCGTGCCCGATCCAGATGATCCCGAGGAACTGATCCCCCGCTTCGATCACACCTACAACTCCGCGTTCATCATCGCGAAGGGTGCGGTGAGCGAAGCGCGCTACGACAAGCTCTATCTCACGCCTTTCGGCGAGACCATTCCGTACCTGAGCCGCTTCGACTGGCTCGAGGGCCTGGCGCTGGCGGTCGCCGCGGGCGGGATGAAGTTTGACCTTTCGCCGGGCGCTGCCGACGCCGTGCTCGAGGCGACCTCGCGCGACGGGCGGATCATCCGCATCGCCACCCCGATCTGCTTCGAGGCGACTTCGGCGGGCGTGTGCCGGCGGCTGGTCTACGCGGCGGACGGCCGCAAGCAGGCGGACGTGCTGGTCAACCTGACCAACGACGGCTGGTTCGGCGACACGGTCGGCGGCCGAGCGCAACACCTGCAGGCGGCCCGCTTCCGCTCGATCGAACTGCGCACGCCGATGCTGCGTAGCGCCAACACCGGCATCAGCGCCGCAATTGACTCCGCCGGGCGGCTGCTCGCGGTCGGCCCGGCGGAACGAGAGCGGGATGTGAACGCGGACGGCGTGCTCACCGCCAGCCTCCCACTCGACGCGCCACGCACCGCCGTCGCCCGGAACGATGCCGACCTTGATGAAGCTTTCCGCGA
>CAZZPX010000257.1:2863-5413 GCA_964655955.1 uncultured Phycisphaerales bacterium
TGTGAATGTGGACGGCGTGCTCACCGCCAACCTTCCCCTCGACGCGCGACGCACCGCCTTTGCCCGAATCGGCGGGCGCTTCGGGGCGCTCGTCGTGCTGCTCACGGCCGGCCTGACCGTCTGGGCCGCCCTTCGCGCCAGAAAGGAACGACAGCGATGCCTGACGACCGGCGACGCCGACTCCGCCTCGTCCTCCTCCTGACCGCCTTCGCGGCACTCGCCGGCTGCAAGGGACGCACCCTTCCCGGCCCCGGCGGCGCGACGGCGTACGAGCCGCTCAATCAGGTCGAGCAGGCGCAACTGCGCGAAGACGCCATCGCCCTGCTACTGGCGAGCGCCGCCTCGACTCGCGCCGAGGCCCGCGCCAATGCCATCGAGGCGCTGCAGCAGGTGCCGGAGCGCAGCCGCGAGGCGTTGCGGACCGCGCTGCGCGACGAGAACCTGGGCGTGCGCTATGTCGCGGCGGTGAGCGTGGGCTCGCAGCGACTGACTAATCTGGCGGCGCAGGTGCGCCCGCTGCTGCGCGACGAGAGCGCGTCCGTGCGGGCGGCGGCGATCTATGCGCTGCACGAGTGCGGCGAGGACGTGGACATCTCGCCGCTCTCGACGCTGCTGATGCAGACGGACCCGTCGCTGCGGGGGAACGTGGCGTTCCTGCTGGGCGAAATGGGGAATCCGACGGCCATACCCATGCTGCACGAGGCCGCCCGCCGCCCGATGCCGCGCGTCGCCGACGCTGATTTCAAGCGCGTGCAGCTTCAGATCGCCGAGAGCCTGGCGAAGCTGGGGGACGATGGCGCCCTCGAGGCGATTCGCGCGGCGCTGTACGCGCCACCTGAGCAGGGTGAGATCCAGGCGCTGGCGGCGGTGATGATCGGCCGGCTCGGCGATGAACGCTCCGTCGATGCGCTGATTCGCCTCACGGAGCGCAAGGAAGCCTACCTCAGCGCCGAGGTGCGCCTCGCCTGTGCGGGCAGCCTGGCGCAGCTGGGGCGGCGACAGGGCGCCTTCATTGCTGACATGTACCGAGACAACGCCCACCCGCCCCTGCGGGCGCAGGCGGCGTTCGTGTACGGGCAGGTCGGCGACGAGGCGAACCTGTGGATCCTGCGCGAGCTGCTGGCGGATTCCTCGGAGATCGTGCGGATTTACGCGGCGTCGGCGATCGCCCGCATCACTTCGCGGTAGGATGCGTAGGTTCCCGGGCGAGGCGAGTGCAACGGGTCGGTCGGGTTCGGTCCGGCCGGCACGCGCGTTTTCGGACGCGTGACGTATTGAGAGTTCTGCATTTGGGCGCGGCATCGCCCTGGCGCGTTGACACCCCTGGGGCCTTGGGGTACACCACGCTTTTCAGGGACTCGCCTGTCCGAAGCAACCGGGCATTGAGGTCCGGTGTCGCTGGAGTTATCTTTCCCGACGGTCGTTTGACCCCCAAGCATTGACACTCTGCGGAGGCGGCTTTGCACGTTCTTACAAAAATCTTCGTCGTATTCGCTTCCTTCCTCAGCGTCCTGCTGGTGGCGTTGACGGTCGCCTACGCCAGCAACGCCGGCAAGATCGTCAACGAGGTCGAGGGGCTGCGCACCGAGAACCGCAGCCTCACCCAGCAGCGCGCGCTCGACAACGCCACGCGCGACGAGGCGCTGCGCTCCATCGAGGTCGAGCGCGAGGAGCTTCGCGACCAGCTCGTGCAGCGCAACAAGCAGATCCTCGATCTGCAGCAGGAAGCCGCCAACCTCCGCGCCGATCTCGCCGAGGCCAAGCACGAGACCGATCAGGCCCAGAGCAAGCTCACGCAGCTCACCGCCGCCAACAACACCATGGCCGCGGTGAACGATCGCCTGACCGCCGAGGTCGACCGCCGGCGTGAGGAACAGCTCGCCCTCGAACGGCGCAACATCGAGTTGCAGGACCAGATCAACGACCTGAGCAGCAACCTTGATGTGACCCAGTCGCTCGTGGAGAAGCTGCAGGAGCAACTCGCCGCCGCCCAGGGGCCGCAGGGCGACGAGGCCGAAGCCCAGGCCGCCCCGCCGGTGCAGGTCTTCGGCCGGGTCACCAGCGTGCGGCGACTGGAGACGGGCGAGACGCTGGTCCAGATCGATCTGGGCAGCAGCGATCAGCTTCGCGAAGGGCATGAACTCTACATCGTCCGCGGCGCCGACTACATCGGCACGATCCGGCTGCAGAACGTCGACGTGAACGCCTCGGTCGGGCGCGTGATCCAGTTGCGGACCGGCCGCGAGATTCAGGTGGAAGACACCGTGCAGACGCCGATGACGCAGTAAGACCCGAAGTTCCTCAAGGAGCCTGTGATGACGCAGTATCAGACACGGTTGCCCGGAGGCGTTCGGGTTCGCAAGCCCTCGACGCTGAACATCTACACGGGGCTGACCCTGCTCACCTTCCTGATTCTCGTGGCGGGCGTGGCGTTCATGTGGCTGGCGGCGATGCAGGTTGCGCCCACGGACGCCGCCCATCCGTTCATGTTCCGCTGAGACGCCGCCGATTCGCCTTCACAGCCGCGCCGGCCTGCCCGGCGCGGTTTTT
>CAZZPX010000258.1:0-5404 GCA_964655955.1 uncultured Phycisphaerales bacterium
CACTGCGTGAGCCAGAGCGCTTCGGCACTACCGTTGAACTCGATCCCGGTAGAAACATCCTGCTGATCTGCGCCTACGATCTGGTCGGCAATGCGACAACCAAGCTGATCGTGCTCGACTGCAATGCCGAGGAAGCGCCAAGAACAGTGCCGCCGGGTTGGTTCAAGGATGTTCGCAGCCAGGTGCGCGGGGCCAGGGGAGTGCTCAGCATCACCCTCACCCGTCCTGCGCCACGCACAGGCCTGACGCTCTTGTTGATCTCAAGTCATCCTGCAGTCGTCGGTGTGCCCGAGCTATTCCCCGTCCCGGCTGAAGCGACAACGATTCGAGTTCCATTCCTCGTGCGAAACGGCACGAAGATGGCAGGGATGCGCATCACGCTTCAAATCGACAACTCCGAGTACAGTGTCGATATCGGCGCGTCTGGAGGCGAAGATCGTTAGCGGCGGCGTCTCCGATTCTGTGTCTCGCGTTGACTACAGCCGACGCCACCAGCATCGCGTCGTCACGTATTCGCTTCCCGTTAGGAGATGCAGCGAATGGCTCAGGTGCGCCTCCCCGCCGCAACCCGCTGACCTGCCCTCATTTCATGTACCAGGCTGAATGAGAGTCAGTGTTGGTTCTTCCTTCGCTTGCTGGGCCGTAGCGCAGGCGAGGGGCGCGGCCGCGAGCCGGAGCGGAGGGCCAGCAAGCGTCGCCGCGAACTCCGCCGGGCTTCGATACCCCCCCGACGAGTGCGGCCGACGATGGTTGTACTCGTTCTTCCACCAGGCGCTCCCCCACTACGTTCGGAAGTCAGGCTCGATCCGCGCCGGGCCGAGTTTGCGGAGCTAGGCCGGCGTCTCGCTGGGCGGCTCGTCCCCGCCAGATCGCTCGCTCACCATGGAAGAGTGGCGACGCCTTCCGGCTCTTCAGGCTGGCGGCGATTCGGCCCGCATCCTACCTGCAGCATCGGCAGTTCCGAGCCCTGTCGGACGCCCTGAAAGCACCCATTTCGGATCCGGACCTGAAGTCCCCAAAGGCTCAGTCATACGCATCAGAGGTAGATTCTGGGCGCTGTTTGGCGCTTGTACGGTGCGCTTCTTCGGCGGCGATGTGACCATGCGTCGGTCAACTGCAAGGGGGCCGACGATGCATGTGAGGGAACGTCCGCCAGGCGACGTCGAGAGACTCAGAGGACTCATTCGCGACGAGGGCAAGGCGAAGCAGCGTGATCGCTACCGCATGGCGCTTCTGGCGATCGAGGGAAAGCAAGAGCTGGAGATCGCGGAGTTGCTTGGCGTGGCGAAGGCCACCGTCGAGAAGTGGGCCTGTCGCTATCGGGATGAGGGCATTGCGGGTTTGGCGCCTCTCAAGGCCCCGGGGGCGACGCCGAAGCTGCCGCGGGAGCGACAGGAAGAGTTCAAGGCTCGCATCCTCCACGGGCCGCGGGAAAGTGACGGCGTCTGCCGACTCGGAGGCAAGGAGGCGCAGCAGATCCTCAACGAAGAGTTCGGCGTGGACTACTCGCTGCAGGCGGTCTACGACTTGCTGCATCGCCTGAACCTTTCCTGCCTCAAGCCGCGGCCTCGCCACGAGTTGAACGATTCGGAGAAGCTGGAAGAGTTCAAGGCCAGCGCCCCCCTTTGTTCGCAGCGTCGAGCAGGAGCACCCGGAGAAGAACGTCCGCGTTTTCCTGATGGATGAAGCACGCTTCGGGCAGCAGGGGGAGCTGACGTCGCTGTGGGCGGAGAAGGGGTTGCGGCCCACGGCGGTGAAGCAGACCAAGTACGAGTGGGTGTCTCTCTATGCGGCGGTGGATCCCCTGACGGGCGATTCCTCAGCACTGCTGGCGCGGCACGTGAACATCGGCACGATGGAGGCGTTCTTGAAGCTCCTCTCGCGGGAAGTGGAGAATGTGGCACCCAACGATCACATCGTCTTGGTGCTGGACAACGCCGGCTGGCACACGAGTCCGCGGCTGCAGGTGCCGGCGAACATCACGCTGCTCTTCTTGCCGCCGTACTCGCCGGAACTCAATCCGGTGGAGCGATTGTGGGCGTACATGAAGGGCCACTACTTGAGCAACCGAGCGTACGCGGATTACGCCGCGTTGATGGAAGCGGGCGGCGCGGCGTACCGCGCCTTGACGCCGGAGCGGCTGCGCTCGATCTGTGCCACCTCATGGCTCGCACTCGCAAATCAGCTGTGATCCGTATCAGTCGTGCTTGCCCCTTGCGTGTCGCACGCAGCGGTAGATCATGATCGCGACCCCGCTGACGAGCACACCGACGATAAGCCCGACAATCGCTCCCAGCACGGCGCCGAGCAGGCGCTCCTCGGTGAAGATCGCGAGCGCGCCGACCGCCGCACCCGCACCCGCACAGACGACCACAGCGAGAAGCTGGATCAGATTGTCACTGAGGCGCAGGTTCGGCCCGCTGACCGTGTCCGTGACCAGGTTGTACACCTGCCTTCCGGTGAGGTCCTTCGCCGCCTGCTGGCCCCGTGCCTGTTCCGCCCGCTGGATCGGCATCGGAACCGGCTCGCCTGTCTGCGGACGTTCACTTTCCTGTTGCTCGTTCATGCTGCACCTCGGGACCGGGAGGATCACTTCGGCGGATGCCACTGTCAAGAGTCGCGGGTATCAACCTCCGCCTGCAACTCCCGCACCGCTGCGATCAGCGGCACAAAGCGACTGCCGAACCGCGTCAGGCGATACTCGACGCGCGGCGGCGTCACGGGATAGACGATCCGCTCCACCACGCCGAAGCGCGTGAGCTTGCGCAGCCGTTCGTTGAGCACCTTGCTGGAGATGCCCGCGCAGGCGCGGCGCAGGTCAGCCGGCCGATGCACGCCCGACACGATTGCATCCAGCACGCTCATGGACCACTTGCAGCCGACGATGCTCTCGATCATCTCGCCGACCGAGACTGTGGATTTTGCAGCAGTTTTTCTATTGCCGGTCATGACGCAAATTGCACCATCTGGTGCCCATGGCACAATTGAGTGCCGTCTTGAATTGACATCGCAAGGGGTAAGAATCGTCGTGTCCGGCGTGACTGTCCACGCTGGTCGTGCGAATCTTCACACTGCAAAGGAGAGCATCCATGCAAAAGGCGACATTCTACCATGCGGGCTGCCCCGTCTGCGTGAGTGCCGAGCAGACCATCGCGGAAGGGCTGGACCGCAGCCGATTCGACATCGAGATCGTACACCTCGGCAAAGAGAAAGGCCGGATCAGGGATGCGGAGGCCGCGGGCGTCCGGTCTGTCCCCGCGCTCGTCATCGACGGCGCTGCGTACCACATCAATCACGGCGCCGATCTGTCCGCGCTGCGGTAGGCACGATAAGGGAAAGGGAAGCGACGGGCGGGGCGTGCACCGGCGGCGCCTCGCTTGCCGCTGCGCTGGAAGTTGCTTGTACATGGAGTCTGAGGGGCAGTTCAATCATCCCGCCACAGCGGCAGGCTGGCGCAGCGGAACGAGCCGCCGCCCTTGGGCGCTTCGTCGAACTGCACCTCGGTCACCTTGAAGCCCGCCTCCCGCAGCCTGGCGTTGACGCGATTCGCGCCCTTGCGCGAGATTACCTCCGTCGGCGAGACGGACAGGACGTTGGTCGCCAGTTCGAACTGCTCCTCCCTGGTGATTTCGATCCACGTGTAATCGTGCTCGATGCACTTGGGCATCTGGTGAAAGCCGGGCGGGTAGATCAGGCAGTGCTTCTCACCCACCGGCAGGAAGGTGCAGTCCATGTGCAGCACATCTTCCTGGTGATGCAGTTCCTTGAGGGGAACAAGCTGCACGCGATAGCGCCAGGCGTACTGCTCGCGCATCCATTCCGCCCCTTCGATGCTGGTGCGTTCCGAAAGACCAATGTACAGCGTGCCGCGGTCGAGAATCACATCGCCGCCCTCGACGCTGACATCGCTGGGCACGCGCAGGATGTTCTCCGGCGGGATGTGATCGAGGATCTTCTTGATGCCGGTCCATTCTCTCTTGCGGCTGGGCTGCGCCATGGAGGCGAGGACGAAGGTGTCGCCCATGACGAAACCGATGTCGCGGGGCGTGAGTTGATCGGGGACGTCCTCGACGGGATCGGGGATCAGCACCTCCACGCCGCACGACTCGAGGGCGGCGCGAAAGGCCTTGTACTCGGGGACGAGCTTGGCCGCGGTGGGCGCATCGGGGTGGGCAGCGTTGTAGATCTCGTGCTTGGGGTTGATCGGATCAGGCAACACGAAGTTGTCGGCGTACCCGATGATGACACTCTGCAGGCGGCCGGTTTCCGAATAGATCTGCAACTTTCGCTCAGACACGTCCGCAATCCTCCGCGGGGACGCTTCGCCCGATCCGGCGACGACCTCCCGCTGCGCAGCTCCAACTGTGGATCGGCAGTCAGGATAGGGTGCTTGCCCCGATCGCGGCAATCTGTCGAAAGCCGCGCCGACTCGCCGGCTTTGCCGCTGGGGCCATTGTGATGAGGCACGCGGCGCAGGAGAATGCCGAGTTCAGTGTCGCACTTGGAATCCCGACCCCGCCACGGAACGAGGCCATGACCAGTTCGATTCGGACCGACGACGCCTGGACGCAGCGCTACGCCTGCAAGGTCTGCAGGCCAGAGGATGCCATTGGCCGAATCCGCCGCGGCCAGCGGGTCTTCATCGGATCCGGCTGCGCCCAACCACAGAAGCTGACCGAGGCGCTGGCTCAAGAAGGCGGGCGACTGGCGGATACGCAGATACTGCACATTCTGACGCTGGGGACGGCTCCGTACACGGACGTGCTGCTCAACGAGCACTTCCGTCACAACGCCTACTTCATCGGGCCCAACACGCGCGGGGCCGTCGCCGAAGGGCGGGCCGACTACACGCCCATCTTCCTTTCTGAAATCCCGCGTCTCTTCCGCCGCGGCAAGGTGCCCATCGATGTGGCGCTCATCCAGGTCTCCCCACCCGATGCGCACGGTTATTGCAGCTACGGCGTCTCCGTAGACATCGTCAAGGCGGCGGCTGAGTGCGCCAAGCTCGTCTTCGCCGAAGTCAATCCCCGCATGCCACGCACGCTCGGCGACAGCTTCCTGCACGTCAGCCACCTGGACGGCATGATCCCGGTCGACCTGCCTGTTCTTGAAAGCCGGCACGGCGAACCGGACGACATCGCCCGCCGCATTGGCCGGCACATCGCCAACCTCATCGACGACGGTTCAACGCTGCAGATGGGCATCGGCACCATCCCCGACGCGGTGCTCGCCAACCTCTTCGAGAAGAAGGATCTGGGCATCCACACCGAGATGTTCGCCGACGGCGTCATCGATCTCGTCGAGAAGGGCGTGATCAATGGCTCTCGCAAGACGCTGCACGCCGGCAAGATCATCGCCAGCTTCGTCATGGGCTCGCGCAAGCTCTATGACTTCATCGACAACA
>CAZZPX010000259.1:0-5401 GCA_964655955.1 uncultured Phycisphaerales bacterium
CTGCGCACTGCGGCGGGAGATGGTGAGGCGCGTCTCGCGGATGTCTTCCTCGTCGACGTCGAAGCTGAGGCGGGGAATGAAGCGATAGCGATAGCCCACCTGCATGTTGGCTCCGAAGTCAAGCAGCGTGCGGTCAAGCGCCTCTACGTAGCGCCCCTCGGTGAAGCTCGTGATCTCGGGGGTGTGCCGCAGGTCATAGCCGAACGACCAGCGGGCGGCGCGGCTGTCATGGATGTCCCAGATCGTGTTGCCCGAAAGCGACAGCGTGTCGGAGACGAGCCAGATCGCGTCGACCGTGGCGTGATCGCTCAGCGTCGAGTATTCCGGACGATAGTCGTAGAAGCGCCCGATCTCGGGTCGGGGCTGCGCGGTGTTGTCCGCGAAGACCAGGTTCGTGTCGAGAACGATCCAGTCAGCGTTGTGCCAGCGTCCCGGCCCGCCCCGCTTGGTTTGCCAGGTCTGCCGCACGCCGGCGCGAAGCGCCTGGCCCTGGGCGATGGATTCGACATCGCGGTCGTAGACGGGCAGGTCGGCGGCGTCGACGCCGGTCCAGGCGGACCAGACGGTGAAGTTCGGCTCGATCAAGTGCCGCATGCGGTGCAGATCGAGAAGGCGGCTGTCGACGCTGTCATCCACCCGCGTCAGCGTCGTCGAGCCGCGCACACCCACCGCGCCCCAGAGGCGGTACGGATCGTCGTTCCCCGCGTAGCCGGAGAAGTCGTCATCGTACGCCGTGAAGCGACCGGTGACGAACGGCGTCAGGTTCAGGTCGGCGACCTCGGCGGGGAAGGCGATCTCGTGCCGCGTGTCGAAGCGCGTCACCCAGTCGTCCTCGTACCCCAGCGTCTCGAAGCGATCGCTCAGGTTCTCGCTCGGCGCCGCGCCGAAAAGCTGCTCCGACCAGATCGGGTAGCGCAAGCCGATTTCGCGCGGCTCCAGATCCGGAAAGCTCAACGCCATGTGCGACATGCTCGCCTCGGGCGTGTACGTGACCCCGTTGTCGAACACGATCAGCGAGCGCATGTACTGCAGTTCCGGCAGCTTCTCCACCTGATATCCCTGCGACTGCAACAGGTATTCGTTGGGCGTGAAGTCGATCAGGTCCGGCTTGAGGAGCACCGAGAACTGATCCACGTCGGTCTGATGCTTGACATAGAGATCGGTCTCGAACTCCTTGCTTTCCTCCGCCATCTCCTTGAAGAAGTTGTCGAGAAAGGCGGGATCGCTGATGAAGCTGAATTCCGCCGAAACCGACCAGTCTTCCGGCAGATCCTGGCGATGACGCAGCAGGAACATGCCGCGGTTGTCCTGATAGCGCTCGCGCCTGATGCTGTTGGAGAAGAGATCGCGGCCGTGATCCTGAATGTAGTACGCGAAGACGTCGCCGCGGCCGTCCGACCAGCGGTAGTCGGCTTCCAGTCCCAGTCCCACGCCGCGATGCTCGGACCAGTCAACGGCGATGCGAGAGTCCAGACCGTCGGGCTGGTCGACTCCGAGCAGCGACAGCAGATCCCACTCGGTGCGCACGCCGAACCCCGCCCCGCGCGACTCTGAGGCGCTTACTTCGCGCAAGGGGATGTCATCGATCTCGCCCTCGAGATGCGGCCAGTAGAAGAAGGGGACCGGTCCGGCGTTGAGCGTGATGTTGCGCGCGGTGAAGTAGTTGCGCGTGCGGGCCGATCCGGCGCCCGGCGCGACCGCCTCCTCCTGCTGCTGCACGGTGATGCGGCCGGCGCCCAGGCTGAAGTGCGGCTCGAAGAAGGTGCTGTTGGCAAGCGTCGCGCCCCGCGCGCTCCACTGGTTCGCGGACTCCTGACGAATCGCATCGGCGCGCAGGTAGATCGGCTGCCGCAGGTCGCGATCGAAGGTCGAGAAGACCGCGTCCATCACCAGGGCGCGTTGCGCCGCCACATCGTAATACATGTACGGCCCGCGCAACGTGTAGGACGCATCGGTGGGCGTGCGCGCGAAACGATGAGACAGGCTGCCCACCGCGGTGACCCCGCCCTCGACGTAGATCCCCTCGATCTCCGCGGCGCGGAACAGGCCGCCGAACGCCGCGCCCGCCTGCGCGTCCTCGCTCGGCTTGAGAAAGACGACCGCGCGCTCTGCGGTAAGCGTCAGTTGACGCATCTGCTCGGTCCGCGGATCCACATCGAGATAGTGAAAATAGACGTTGTCGGTGAGCACCGCCGCGGGCGGGTCCGCCCCGAGGTGCAGCGAGATGTTCTCCGCATCCAGCGTGATGATGCCGTCCGCCGCGAAGATCGCGTTGGTCTCGTCGGGCGCGCGGAATGGTCCCTGAAAGTTCGGATCAGGCTGGACCGGACGCCGCACCCCGAACTCGCTGGGCGGCGGAGTGGGCGGGGAGGCCGGCTCATCCTTCGGGCGCGGAGGCGGCGGCTCGAGCACCGGCGGACGCTCCGCGAGCTGCGCCAGGTACGCCCCCAGCCGGCGCTCCCCTTCGCTCACGAAGCTGTTGTCGGCGCGGCCTTCCTGCATCACGTCCGTCTTCAGCGCGATCTCGCCTTCGATCACGGCTGTGAGCAGCAGCCCCGTCGCTTCATGCGAGATCCCCGCCGCCGCCAGCGGGCTGGAGACGCGATCGAAGAAGACCGCGAGTTGAAACAGCGACCGGCCGGGCTCGTCGATCGGCTGGATCCACGCTGTCGCTTCGTTCGCCGAGAACGTATCGCGGCCGATTTCCAGGCGGATGTCGCCTTCGAGGTACAGCCGCCGCGTCGCGCCTTCCTTCCAGGTGCTTATGCGCCCGGCGCGGAAGACTGCGTCGCGCTCCTGCGGGGCGGTCTGAAAGGCGATGCCTGCGAAAGACCGACCGTTGAGACTCGCTGCGGGCAACGGCGCCTGCGGCGCGGGCGTCCCCTGTGCGAGCGCGCGAGGGGCCGGTGCGGCGGCGTTCAACCCCAGCGCGGCGGCGGTGATGAGCAGGGCAGCGGGGGAGGGGGCGGTGTGCGTGGTCACGGCCGCGATGGTACGGGGCCCCGTCGGGACCGGCAAGGGTGCGTATCGAGGGTGGTGCGGCTGACCGGGCGCATGAAAAAGGACGCCGGCGCGGGCCGGCGTCCTGGGGCTTGTCATTCAGGGGTCGAAATCCGCTCAGCAGTCCGTGCCGTAGACGGCAAGGAGGGCGCCGAGGTCGGCCTGGTCGGTGTCGCCGTCGCCGTCCATGTCGCCGCCGCCGTCGCTGCCGTAGGAAGCGAGCAGGATGCCGAGGTCGGCCTGTCCGATGTGGCCGTCACCGTCGAAGTCGCCGGGGCAGCCGTCTTCGCACTCGAACTTGATCACGTTAAGCGCGTCGATGCCGGCCTCGACGATGCTCTGCGTGTCGCCGTCGTTGGCGGTAAAGCGCAGTTGCATCGTGGCGGTGGGCGTAATGCCCACCGCGAGCAAGTCAGCCTGGGTGATGTCGTGGTGGCGCCAGGAGGTTCCTCCATTGGTATCGTGGCGCGTGACCTCGGTCCAGGAGGTCCCGTTGTTGGTCGCCTCGACGAGCAACCGGTCGACGCCGTCCTCGTTGGTCAGGTAGAGGTAGTAGTCGTACCCGATGGAGAAGCCATCGCCTGACATGTCGAAGACCGGCGACGTCAAGCGCACGGCGCCCTCATCCACATCAGTGTTGCCGGTCTGGTTCTGTGTGAGGTAGCAGCGACCGCTGCCATCGGAGTCGCTCGCCGGGTCGTAGTCCCAGCCTGGATCGTTGACGGGCACGCCGCGTTGCCAATCGCCGGTCGTCGCGCCGAGGTTCTCTGCCGTCCAGCCCATGTCGGTCTCGAAGTTATCGGCAAGCGTCGTGATGAGGCCGGTGGCGGTGAGTGCGGCGAAGGCGGAGCCGGGAGCGCCACCCGGGTCGGTGAAGGTCGTCCCGCCCACTGAATCGACCTGGAAATAGTACAGCACCTCGGTGTAGCAGTCGGAGGCGGGGAAGGTCGCCTCGTAAAGCCCACCGCCGAGATCGATCATGGTCAACTCCTGAAAACCTCCACCCAGGTTGACGTAGAATCGTTCCGTACCACCGACGGGGGCATCGTCGCCGTCGCCCTCGATGAGGACCTGCAGCGTGGTTGTGCCGTCGGGATTGACGATCGTGGGCCGACCGTTGGGATAGGTGAAGTCCATGGTGGGCTTGCAGACGCCCTGCGGGTTGGCCAGTGCGTATTGCAGGCCGGGATGATTGATCGCCGTGCCGTTGTTACCGCTGTTGGTGCCGCAGCCCGCGTGCGTGTGGATACCGATCGCGGTGCCGTCGGTCTCGTTGAAGACGCAAGAGCCGGAGTTGCCGCCGGTCGTATCGGTCTGGTACTGCACATTCGTGCCCACGAGCGCAAAGTACGGACCTGAGTGCGTCTTCTGGGCCTGGTTCCAGGAGGGGTCGATGGGAGAACTGGTCGTACCATAGCCGCGGATGCGGATGGTCTGACCCTGCACGGGCGGGGCGGCGTCGGCGAGCGTGTAGTACTCGCCTTGCGCTTCATAGGCCGTCAGGCCGGTTTGCGTGTTGGGGAAGCAGCCGAAGTAGCACCAGTCGTCGCCGATGCCGCTGCCATAGCCCTGGACGGATGCTGGATCGACCGCGTACTGGTCCTCCGGGCCAGGATGCTGCACGGTGCCGTTGGGGAGGGACAGGGGGACGTTGAATTCAGCGACAAGGTTCGAACTGATGCAGTGACCCGCCATGAGCATCGTGTGCTTCGCGTCGTCGATGATCCATCCTGTACAGCCGATCGACATGATGCGTGCGTCGGGGGCTGCGTTGCTTAGTACGCGATCGTCAACGCCGCAGAGACTGCGCGGATCGACAGCGGGGTCGCCCGCCGTGACTTCGCTCATCACCACGCGATTCTCACCCGTTCCGGGGAAGGCGACGAGTTCGAGGTAGACCGCCTCGCCGTTGAAATAAGCGCTGGTGTACTGCCACTGCTGCAGCCCGGTTGGCCGCAGATGCTGAACGGCCCCGTCGTAGGCGGAGGTGAGGCGCAGATACGAGGCATTGCCCGCGTCTTCGTCGCCCGCCAGCACGACGTCGTCGAAGCTGAGGCGAAGCCAGGCCGCGTTCGGCACCTGGATCATCGTGGCGAAGACGACGGACTCCGCGTCTCCGCTGTTCTCGACATAGCCGGAGTCCACCTTGACGGGTTCAGTGTGGCGGGGGATGTCGGGCAGGATGATCTGTCCGTCCTCGGCGTGGGCGACGGGCAGCCAACAGCACGCGGCCAACACTCCCGCTGTCAACAGCGTCATATTGCTCTTGGGGCGCATAATCTCTCCTCGGTTCGAGTCGATGTCGTCAGGCGACACGTTGGGTCGCGCGTTCCGTCAGCGTGAGCCGGAGTCGGCTCGGGGAATCGCCGGCGGCGGGGAAGACAGCCTTCCCATTCTGACA
>CAZZPX010000260.1:0-5381 GCA_964655955.1 uncultured Phycisphaerales bacterium
TCATCTACATCTGGGCCGGACCGCACCACCTGCATTACCTCGCCGTCCCTGCCTGGCTGAGCACGCTGGGCATGCTCTTCTCCCTCATGTTGTGGATGCCCTCCTGGGGCGGGATGCTCAACGGCCTGCTCACGCTCCGCGGCGCCTGGCATAAGGTCGCCGAAGACCCGATCCTCAAGTTCTTCGTGGTCGGCGTGACGTTCTACGGCATGAGCACCTTCGAGGGACCGCTCCTCTCCATCAAGAGCGTCAATGCCCTCTCGCACTACACCGACTGGACCATCGCGCACGTGCACTCGGGAGCCCTCGGGTGGAACGGCATGATGACGTTCGGCATGCTCTACTGGCTCACGCCGCGCATCTTCCAGACGCCCGTCTGGTCCAGGAAGCTCATGTCGACGCACTTCTGGCTGGCGCTGGTGGGCATCCTGCTCTACATCATTCCCATCTACGCCGCGGGACTCACCCAGGGCCTGATGTGGCGCGCGTTCAACAGCGACGGCATCCTCGCCTTCCCCGACTTCCTCAAGACCGTCACGCAGCTCATGCCGATGTACTGGATCCGCGTGATCGGCGGCTCGGTCTTCCTCATCGGCACGGTGCTGGCGCTGGTCAACTTGGGCATGACCTGGCTGCGCCGACCGAAGACCTACGATCAGCCGCTGCAGCAGGCCGCCCGGCTCAGCAAGGACTACCGCGACCAGCCGACGCCCGGCTCGCGCCTGCAGAACGTTGCGGGTTTCGCGCACAAGCTGGACGTCTTCTCGCAGTTGCGCTGGCATCGGGCCTGGGAGCGCAAGGGATTCATCTTCACCGTGTGGGTGGCGATTGCTGTCGTCTCAGCCTCGCTGTTCGAGATCATTCCCACGTTCGCGATCAAGTCGAATGTTCCCACGATCAGTTCCGTGCAGCCTTATACGCCGCTCGAGCTTGCCGGCCGCGACATCTATCTCTCCGAGGGGTGCTACAACTGCCACTCGCAGGTGGTGCGGCCGATGCGGCACGAGACGGAGCGTTACGGCGAGTTTTCCAAGGCGGGCGAATTCGTCTATGACCATCCGTTCCAGTGGGGCTCGCGCCGTATCGGCCCGGACCTGCACCGCATCGGCCAGACCAACTCCAGCGTCCTCTGGCACGTGCGCCACTTCAACCGCCCCACTGACACCAGCCCCGACTCGATCATGCCGGCGTATCCCTGGCTGCTCAGCGAGGATCTGGATTTCGAGCAGCTCCCCAGCCGCGTCAGGGCGATGGCGCGTCTGGGCGTCCCCTACACGCCGGCGCAGATCGACGAGGCGGCGCAGCTCGCGCGCGAGCAGGCTCTGCAGATCAAGGAGAAGCTCGTGGGCGAGGATGCGAGCTTCGCCGACTCGGATCTCGAGAAGAAGAAGGTGATCGCGCTAACGGCGTACTTGCTGCGCCTGGGCACCGACATCACCAAGCCGCCCCCTGCGGAGACGGAGGCGGTTGCGGACGCTCCCGAATAGGAACGACTCCAGATGACCTTCGCGCTCGTCACCCTCGCAGCGACCATGGCCTGGCTGAAGATCGTCGGCACGCTGATCTTCCTGGCGATCTTTCTCGGCATCGTCATCTGGCTGCTGATGAGCCGCTCCGACAAGTACAGCAAGACCGAGCAGATCCCTCTGCACGACGACAAGGTCATGGAGCCGCGCAACAGCGCCAGCGGCGACGAGACACAGCACAAGAGCGGAACCGATCACGATGGCGAACGATAGACCTCAACGCGATGTGCTCTTCGACCATGCCTACGACGGCATCATGGAGTACGACAACCCCATGCCCGGCTGGTGGGTCTGGCTTTTCGTCGGCTCCATCGTCTTCAGCTTCCTCTACGTTCTCTACTATCACGTGGGCATCGGGCCCTCGATCTATGAGAAGCTCGAGGCGGAGAAGGCGGCGTACGGGCAGAAACTTATCGAACGCTTCGGCGAACTCGAAGCCGACGAGCCGACCATCGCCGCCATGATGAGCGATGAGAACGTCATGAACAGCCTCTCCAGCCTCTTCAAGGGCAAGTGCGCCCAGTGTCACGCCGCGGACGGCAGCGGCGGCGTGGGGCCCAACCTCACCGACGACGCCTACATCAACGTCAAGTCGCTCACCGACATCGCCCGCATCATCACCAACGGCGTTGAGGCAAAGGGCATGCCCGCCTGGGACGGCCAGTTCAGCGAAACCCAGATCGTTCTCATGTCCGCCTACGTCGCCCATCTCCGCACCACCGACCCGGGCGGCGGCAGGGAGGCGCAAGGAGAGCCGATCCCGCCCTGGCCCCAGCCGCCGTCGCAGGAGGAGGGATAGACTTCACCACGCGCGCCGACGGCGCTTCGCACAGGGACGCGCCAGACCACGATGTCAGAGTCGCACGAGATCCCGCAACTCGATGAACGCGTGCTCTCCACGCTCAATAGCGACGGCACGCGGAGGTGGCTGCGCCCGCGCCCCTCGCCCGGCCGCTTCCTCAACGCCCGCCGCGTCGTCGGGTACGCCCTGATCGTCCTCTTCACCGCGCTTCCCTACATCTACATCAACGGCAAGCCGGCGATCCTGCTCAACATCCCGCAGCGCGAATTCACCTTCTTCGGCAAGACGTTACTGCCGACCGACACGCTGCTGCTGGCGCTGCTGCTGCTCATGGTCTTCATCGGCATCTTCCTGCTCACCGCCCTGCTCGGCCGCGTGTGGTGCGGCTGGGGCTGCCCCCAAACCGTTTATATGGAGTTGATCTATCGGCCGATCGAGCGCCTCTTCGAGGGCAGGCACTATCGCACCTCCAAGGCCCCGTACCACCCGCTGCGCCGCGTGGGCAAGTACCTCGTCTTTCTGCTCGTTTCCATGTTCCTGGCCCACACGTTCCTGGCGTACTTCGTGGGCGTGGAGGAACTCTTCCGCTGGGTGCAGCAGTCGCCCTTCGAGCATCCCAAGTCGTTCATGGTGATGGCGATCGTGACCGGCCTGATGATGTTCGACTTCTGCTACTTTCGCGAGCAGGTGTGCACGCTCATGTGTCCGTACGGGCGTTTGCAGTCGGTGCTGCTCGACCGCAGGTCGCTCATCATCAGTTACGACGAGAAGCGCGGCGAGCCGCGCGGGCCGCTGCACGGCAGGCGCGGTGCGAAAGATGACGCAGCCGCATCCGAACTCGGCGACTGCATCGACTGCAAACTCTGCGTCGTCACCTGTCCGACGGGAATCGACATCCGCGAGGGACTGCAGATGGAATGCGTCGCCTGCGCCCAGTGCATCGACGCCTGCGACCACATCATGGACAAGATCGGCCGGCCGCGCGGACTCATCCGTTACAGCTCGCAGGAGGCGATGGAGACCGGCAGAGCCAGGTGGCTGCGGTCGCGCGTGGTGCTCTATCCGCTGGTGCTGCTGGCTGTGCTGATCCTCTTCGTAATCGTGCTGTCGACGACGAAGGACGCCGACGTCACCTTCCTGCGCAACCGCGCGACGCCGTACCGCGTGCTCGACGACGGCTCGATCGCCAACGTGGTCATGCTCAACATCATCAACCGCGACGACGCAGAGCGCACCTATGACGCGGCGCTCGTCGGCGACGGCTCGCTGGAGACGGCGGAGCTTCCCCTGACGCTCGAACCCGGCGCGGGGGAGACCGTCGCCCTGCACGTCACGCTGCCGCGCGGGCGCTTCGAGCGCGGGCGGGCGGCCGTGACCCTCCGCGTCAGCGACGACGCCGGCTTCGAGCGCGAGTACGAGCACTTCGTGCTGGGTCCGCTCTACGGCGGCACGTCAGGCGCAAGGCCCGCACCGCCCGCCGCGCACAAGGAGGAGACCTCGCCGTGAAAGCCCACCACTTCTGGATCGGCCTGGTCGTCGCGCTGCTCGCCATGACCGTGCTCACCTACGGCGCGGGGCTGCTCATCGCCATCAGCGATCCCTCATTCGCCGTCGAAGAGAACTACGAGCAGAAGGCCGCCAACTGGGACGAGATACAGCGCGAGTACCGCGACAGCGAGAAACTCGGCTGGACGATCGATCTCTCCACCCAGCCGGGACGCATCCGCGGCGAGGTCGAAGTCACGCTCGAACTCTACGACAGGTATGGGAAAGCCATCCACGACGCCGACGTCGAGGTCGAGTGCTTCCACAACGCCCGAGCCGCGGACATCTATCGCGAGCGGCTCGACTTCGTCGCCGACCAATACTATCGCAGGCTGATGATGCTGAATCGCAGCGGCATCTGGGAGTTTCGCCTGAGAGTCACGCGCGGCGAAGAGGTCTACGTAAAGAAGCTGCGCAAGAGCGTCGCCGTCGCCAGGTAGGAGAGCGAAGCGCCCCGACGAACCATGTTCACGCTCATCACCACAATACTCCTCACCAGTCTCCTCGGCTCGCTGCACTGCGCGGGCATGTGCGGTCCGTTCGTCGCCTTCTGCGTCGGCGCAGACAGGCAGAACGCCCTGCGACATGCGCTCGTGCAGACCGCCTACCACGGTGGGCGCCTGGTCTCCTATGCCGCCCTTGGCGCCGCCGCCGGCGCGGTCGGCTCGGTCATCGATCTCGGCGGGCGGGCCCTGGGCATCCAGCGCACCGCCATGATGCTCGCGGGCGGCCTGATGATCGTCTTCGGCGTCATCATGCTGCTGCGCTTCGCCGGCGTGCGCATCAGGAAGTTGAGCGTGCCGGCGTCGCTGCAGCGCCTCTTCGTGCGCTGCCAGACCTTCGCCCAGAAGCGCCATCCCGTCGCTCGCGCCGCGAGCATCGGCCTCTTCTCCATCCTGCTGCCCTGCGGCTGGCTGTACCTCTACGTCTTCGCAGCGGCGGGAACAGGCTCGCCCTGGATCGGCATGCTCGCCATGATCGCCTTCTGGGCCGGCACCGTCCCCATCCTCGCCGCGGTCGGCGTCGGCGTGCAGACGCTCTTCGGCCCGCTGCGGCGTCATCTGCCCGTCGCCGTCGCGCTCGCCATGATGTTCTTCGGCGGCATCGTCTTTGTGCGGGGCTACGGCGTCTCCACCGCACACGCCGGCCCGCAGGCGACGAGCGAAGAGCATTCCCTCGACGAAGCCCTACGGCGCGTCAAGGGCGCCCCCGACGCGCCGCTCCCCTGCTGCGAACCCCCGCCGCCCGCGCCCTGAGCGCCATCGACCACCATGGCTGAGCAAGTCACCTGCACGCATTGCGGCCTGCCCGTCCCCTCGGGGCTGGTTGATGAGACGCGCGCGGAGCAATTCTGCTGCGGCGGGTGCAAGATGGTCTACGAGGCGATCCACAGTTGCGGTCTGGATCGCTACTACGATCTGAAGGATCCCGCCGACGCCGCCCAGCCCGCGCGCACCACGGGCAAGGGGTACGAACACTTCGACGATCCCGCCTTCGCCGAGTCATAT
>CAZZPX010000261.1:0-1583 GCA_964655955.1 uncultured Phycisphaerales bacterium
CGCCGGGGATGCGCGCGCCGGCGTTCTGCGGCATCTGCGGCGCCTGTGCAGTGGCCGCACCGAGCAGCGAGGTCGCCGGGCCGATCAGGGACGCGTAGGGCTTGACGGCGTCCAGCGCCATCTTGAATGGGCTGGCGACGGTGGTCGCCTGAGAGGCGGTGATGGGCGCAGCGGCCGCAGACTGGGGCGCGACAGGCGCCTGCGTGGCCAGACCTAGCTCGGGCTGTCCGGCAGCAGCGGCGATGTCGGCGGCGGTGACGCCGTTGGCCACGGTGGCCCCCGCACCGCCCGCCAGCAGGCTCTGGGCGGTGATCGGCTCCATGCCCGGGATGTAGCTCATCATAGGCGCGGCGGTGCTGCCGGCAAGCGACGTCCCGGCGAGCAGGTCGGTGGCCGCGCCAGTGGTCCCGGTGGACATCGCCCCCGGCGCCACCCACGAGGGGGTCGATTCCACGATCGGGGCCGCCGCAGCAGGCGCGCCAGCGCCGCCGAACAGGGCCGGCGCGGCAGCGTAGCCGATGGCGGCGAGCGCGCCGGCCATCAGCAGTTTGTCCAGCCCGGAGAAGTCCTCGTTGCCCGAGGCCACGTCGCGCATCCCCGCCAGCGACCCATCGGCGTTGAAGTCCAGACCGAACCGCTGCGCCTGTCGACCGAGCGACTCGGGTGCTTGGACGACCACGGTGTACCGGTTCGCGGCCGGATCGAATCCGATGTCCTGCCCGGCGACCCAGCGCGCAGTCGCGTCGTTGCTCCCGCCCAGCAGGGCCGCCTGTTCCAGCAGCTTGCGCAGGGTCGGGTTGTCGTAGACCGTCTGCGACGCGTCGGGCCCGTAGCCCTCGCCATAAACCGGCCGCTGTGACGACGTGAACGCGCCCACGTTGCCGAACATCTGCCGCAACTGGGCGGCGAAGGCTGCGCGCGGGTCCGCGCCAATCAGGGTATCGGCCATCGTCGGCTCCTCAGAACTGCATCGGGTTGTACTCGCGGCCTTCGTCGAAGACCGCCACCGGGTTGTGCTCGCGCTGCGCGCGCGGCCGCGCGAGGGCCGCTTCGAGGGCCCGCATGTCCGGCGAGTCCATGCTCGCCAGCATCAGCGCGGACAGGTAGTCGGGTGATCGGCCGAGGCGCTCGATGATCTTCTCGCGCGACAGCGCCTGAATCACCTTGCCCTTCATCTCCCACGTGACCGCGGCCATGTCCGCCCGCAACTCGCGCGAGGGCGGCAGGCAGATCCCGGTGTTGTTCATCGGGTCCAGCGCCTCGCGCAGCTTCCACATCAACTGCGTGCGCAGGTTCGCGAACCCGAAGGCGCCAGACCGGCTCATCTCGGTGGGCGACTCGGCGACGTTCACCGCTATCACCGGCTGATCGCGCTCGCGCAGCCAGTCGACGGGGGAGGAGCCGACGCCGATCGCGTCCACGTGCAGGCGGGCGCCGTCGCGCGCCGCGGCCATGATGAGCGCCCCGGCGGTGGGCCCGTCGGGCGTCGTCGTGCCCTTGTGGGCGATCGGCTTCGAGTACCACTGCCCGTGGCGGCAGATCAGGACCGTGTTGTCGCGACCGCCGCGGGCGATGTCCGCCCC
>CAZZPX010000261.1:1683-5378 GCA_964655955.1 uncultured Phycisphaerales bacterium
CCGTCGATCACCTCCGTGACCGGCCCGTCCACCTCGCGCTCCTCGCCGCCGGGCAGCATCAGGTACCAGCGCAACTCGCCCGGGGCCGCCGGCCGCGGGTGCTTGTCGTCCAGCCAAGGGCCGAAGAAGTCCTTCACCCACTGCCCCTCCGCGGACGTCGGCGGGTTGAAGGTAAGCAGCATCTGGCACTTCTGGCGCGGGTTCTCGTGGCGCAGCCAAGTGCGCAGGAAGAGGATCACGTGCCGCGGGAACTGGACTGCCTCGTCGAAGATGAGCAGGTCGTGGGGCCGGCCTTGGTACTTGGTCTCGTCGCCCGCGTTGGGCACCGACCCGTACTCGATCAGGCGCGGCTGGCCGCCCACCTCCAGCGTCCACGCGTCCACCTGACCGTTGAAGCCCTCGCGGCCGCCCAGCAACTGCATCATCCGCTGGTGGATGCCGATGATCTCGGTCCCATTGCGCCGGAAGATCATCGTACGGTGGTGTCGGGTCAGGGCCATGCCGCAGGCGAGGTCGGTGTTGTGCGTGACGATGAAGTCGTCGGTGATGTACAGACTGTTCGGGTGCGCGACCTGAATGCAGACCGCCTCGTCGCGGTGCGAGAACTCGATCGACTCGATGAAGCGACCTTCACTCTGGTGCTCGATGCCGGCTGCTGCCGCTCGCTTACGGGAGAGGCGGAAGCAGCTAACCGGCTCAGGGAACCGCATACGCACCGCGAAGGCTGGACGCCCGTCACGCTTGCTGCCAGCGTATTCGTATGTCGGTGCTTTCCCGCTTACGCTGGCCACCGCACCGAGAGAACGCGCCAGATGCACCAGATCGTCCCGCAGACGCGGCGACACGGTGCAGTAGTAGACCGCGCGCCGGTCCTCGACCCAGCCGTCGGTGTCCATCAGTCCCTGCAGCAGCGCCCACCGATCAGCGGTCGGCGCGAACAGATACTGACGCGGAATGAACTTCGTGTCCGAATGCGTACCGGCGAGCTTCAGGTCTTCGAGCGCGGCCCACACCCGGGCGGATGTGTTGCCGCGCAGGTAGTAGTGCGAGGCCGCGTTGCCTTCGCGATCCGCCTTGCGCAGATCCTCGCCCGCGATCGTCCGCAGGTACTCGGCGATCTCCTCGTCGGCCGAAGTGACGGCCAACCCGTGCCGACGGGCAATCGAGCCGTCACCGAGCAGCAGCCCCAACAGGTACGGGTCAAGCGGGCGCGCGACAAAACGGCCGGGGCCGATCAGCCCGCCGGCCACGTTGAACGCCGCCGGGGCGCACACGGGTATGGCAAAACCACGCTTGCGGCCGTCGGCGCGACGACCACTCGACAACTCATCCAGCATCTGCGCGGTCGTGTACTTGCGCGCAGCCCCGGAGCCGTGGCAGACCGCGTTGCTCTTCTTCACGGTCTTGTGAGTGGGCCACGCAAGCCAGTTGTGTTCCAGCCCCGCCAACGTCGAGCCGCCGTCCGACATGGTCACGCGGTACAGGTCCACAACGCCCTGCGGGAACACGCCGAGGATCTCGGTCACGGTGCCGTCGCTCGCGCACACCCTGCTGCCGGGCCGAAGCTCGCCGATCGCCTTCCAACCGGTAGGCGTCAGCACCCGGGAGTGGACGCTTTGCAACTTCCCACCGCCGGCCGCGCCGCCATAGCCGATGATGTCCGCCTCGCTCGCGTAGGCAGCCGTCTGCGGGCCCGGCAGGGGCCGCCAGACCGGCTGGCGGGCGACCAGATCCAGCAGCGCGGCGCGCTCGGCGGCGGTCAGCTTGCCGCTCACAGGAGATCCTCCGCGCGCACGGTCTCGTCAACCAGCAGGCGCACACCGTCGGGCTGTTCGCCCTCGGCGCGCAGGGCCGCGTCTTCGAGGATGGACTTGGCTCGCTCGATCAACTCCTCGTCGGACCACTCCTCGCGGGCCATGCTGCCCTTCAGGCGCACATCCGACCGGTCCCTGTGGCGCTCCGGGTCGTGGGCCTTCAGGAGGGGCGCCACGAGGCTGTCCGAGAAGACCGTCTCGTAGACGATCTGCCCGGCCAGCGGGTGATCCGCCGGCCAGCGCACGAAGGCGCCCTTGTAGAGCACCGGGCGCTGCACGCCGTGCTGGGCGCGGCTGGCGGCGGCCTCCTCGAAGTCGTGGTGGAACTGGGTGATGGCCTCCTCCCACCGCTCGGCGAAGAACTCGTCCGACTTGCGGTGCTTCACGGCCGTCGAGTAGCTGATCCCGATGGCGCGCGCCGCCTTGCTGGCGTTGCCGGTTGCCGCGAGCACGCGCAGGAACTCCGCCCGGGCGCGGCTGTCGAAGGTGTGCGTGTCCAGTCCCATAACAGAGTATAGCAAACGCTACCGCTGGGGTCTAGGGCGGCGCCGGACACCACCGGTGGCGTGTCCGCTCGGGCAGCGTCCGGGCACCGCTGACTGGCCGACGCGCAGCGCCGGCGGGTTTGTAGCAGATGCGTGTCGGTTCAGCCTACTGCTACACAACTGCTACAGGTGTAAGTCATTGATTTCTAAGGTACAATGCGTATGTAGCAGTTAAAACGCACCCTACCTCTATATGGGTGCTATATGCTATGTTAGTGAGTGCTTACTGACGTATGCACTCTTTATCCTTACCTCCTTATCAGCTAGTTAACTGCTACATACACAAGAGTGAATGGAATCAACGACTTAGACCTGTAGCAGTTGTGTAGCAGATGCCTGTTTTCGGGCCATCTGCTACACCGCTTGACGCACCCCGTAGCGTTTGCTACAGTTCCGTCATGCGGCGCCTTTGCCGCCAACCTGAGGAGTAACCGCCATGCAAGGCCACCTGCCCAACGGCAACCCCGTCCAGCGCCACAGTGCCGGCGAGCACTACCCGTACGTGATCGTGGTCGTCGACTCGCCCGCCGAGCGCCGCTACGAGGTCGTCGGCCCCCGGCTGGGCAGCGGCTACCTCTTCAGCACCGCCGAGGCCGCCGAGGGCTGCGCCCGCTGGTGCGCCCGCAACATCCGCGCTTGACGCCAGCGGTAGCATCGGCTACGCTTCGTCCAGTAGCACCGTCAACCCCAAGGAGCACCAGACCGTGACCACCACTATCTACGTCGCCCCCGGCGAGTCGCAGTGCCGGGTCTATGCGATCCCCTACGCGATGCGCCCCGGGCAGCACCCGCGCGACATCGACTACCGCTATCAGCGCGAGTGGCCCGAGATCGGCCTGCTCAACCACAAGCTGGACCTCGTCTGCGTCGACCCCGCATACGCGCACCTCGCCGACGACATCCGTGGCCAGATGGGCGGCACCTACTTCGAGATCGAGGAGTGAACCCATGACCCCCCGCGAACGCTTCACCGCCGCCGGTGTCCGCAGCGCCCGCAAGCTGGGCTACACCCCGGATTGGCTGCGCGACCGCGCCTCGGTCTACCGGCGCAACGCGCTCGCCTACACGAGCGAGGAGGCCCGCGAGCAGGCCCTCGGCCTCGCCTACCACTACGAGCAGGTCGCGGACGCGCTCGAAGCCGAGGAGTCCTGACCATGACCGTCGACCTCTTCAGCATCAAAGCGTCCTTCCAACTCGGCGCGGACGCTGCCCGGCGCGATCTCACCCCCGGCAACCTGTTCCGATCCGCCATGCCCGCCGCCGAGCAGTTGGGCTTCGAGCCCGGCACCCCCCAGTACGGGGCCTTCCTCAGCGGCTACATGTACGAGCTTCGGGC
>CAZZPX010000262.1:0-5373 GCA_964655955.1 uncultured Phycisphaerales bacterium
CAGGTTCATCCTTCGCTGCGCTCGACACTCGCCCCACTCCGCTGCTCGTCTGTGTTCATCAGCCGATCGATCTCTTCCGCGAGGTCGCGCAGCTCCGCGAGCGCTCCGCCCACGCCGGTCTGCGAGGCGTGCGTCACGATCGTCTTCAGATCGCAGGAGAGATCGATCAGCCGCTGCCGCCGCGTCGCCAGGTCGAGCGCTGCCGACTCGAGCGCCTCGCGACGACAGCCGTGCAGCCTCTCGCGCAATGCCGCCCGCTTGCGCGCATCGGGTTCGCGCACCATGCAGTCGATCAGCCGAGCCGCCGCCTGTTCGAAGATCGCCTGGGTTTGTGCTGCGGTGGTCATGCCTTCGCCTCCTGGTACGCCCGGTACGCGGCGCGGAACCATCGCGCCTGTTCGAGCAGCAGTTCGATCGCCGCCGCTGCATCGCCCGGTTCACCCTCGACACCCGCGCGCAGCGCCCGCATCGCATCGCGCGCTGCGAGCAGCGCCGCCTGGTAGCGCCGCGTCAACTCCTCCTGCGCCGCGAGCAGGTCGCGACAGCGCGACAGCTCCGCCGCCTCCGCTTCCGCCGCCGCCACAAGTTCGCGCAGGCGCTGCATGTCGTGCGGCGGTGCCGGAGCGTCGCCGGCCGCGGCAAGCGGTTCGAGCGGCGCGACGCCTGCCGGCAACGCCGCCTGCGCACGCAGGTGATCGAGTTGCGCGCGCAGCGCTGCGACATCGGCCGCCTCGCCGTGCCCCGCGGCGACTTGCTGGAACTCGAAACTCGTCGCGGCGAGCTGCGCCAGCGCTTCGTCCTGCCGGTGCAATGTCGGCGCGCTGATGATGGCGTGCAGGGCCGGGCCGTCGGCTGCGAGCAGTTCGAGCAGTTCCTCCACGGTCGGGCCGGCGGCGGATGCGACATCGCCGTAGCGCTCGCGCGCGAGCAACTCGTCGATGCGGGCCACCACCATGCCAATCGGCTGGGCGAAGACGGCGACCTCCCCGGCCAGCGGCGCCAGGGCCGCGCCCGCGAGCGACGCCAGCGCCTCGGCGAGGCGCGTGGCATCATCGGCGGCGGCCTCGGCGTCGCCGTCGTCGGCCAGCCGCACCAGCACCGCGTTGTACGCCGCCACGACGGCGAGCACCTGCTCGCGCGTCGCCAGGTCGGCGGCGAGATCCAGCCCCTGCCGCTCCGCCGCCGCCCGCGCCTCGGCGAGCGTGCCGGCCGCGACCTGCCGGGCCGCCTCGAACGCGGCGCTGTACGCGGCCAGTTGCTCGCGATCCACCGTCGTGCAGGCGCTGAGCGCCCAGAGGACGAGCGCGACGCCGAGCCAGGCGACGCCGCCGCGTCGTGGCGGGCCCTCCGCCCGTCCGTTCCGTCGCGTCGCCGCCCTGCCACACCCCGCTGCCGCCGTCTTCATCGCCGCACTCCTTTCTCACTGAAAGTGGATCCGCCACTCTTCTGAATACCAAACATATACCGACTAAACTACCGCGCAGCAGGCATGGTGCCAGACAAAATGCAAACAAACGTGAGAAACGCGGGCCGATTGACACCTGTGACCGCGACCCTGCGCCCCTGAGAGGAGATGGAGCGGGTAGGCTGCCTAGACTCACCTGGCCGATCTCCCCGCCGCGGCGGGCCGGGCCTCTTCGCCCCGGGTTGGCTGTCGTGAGAAACGCGCACCCCGTGTCGCCGACCGGATGCCGGTCCGGCTGGCGCGAGGAGGCGCGCTGGTCGCCCCGGCGGCCGCGGCGGGCCGCGGCACACCTCCCCGACTGCGGGGACTTGCGCTTCGAGCCCGTTTCCTGTAAACAAGAGGTTCAGAAACTCGATCGCCAACACTCGGGAGAAGGCAGCACATGACCGCACAACTCACCGTGGCAAGTCCCAGGAAGCTCTCGGAGAATCCCAAGCTGACGCCGTACCTGTTCACCTCGGAATCCGTCTCGATGGGGCACCCCGACAAGCTCGCGGACCAGATTTCCGACGCCATCCTTGACGCCATGCTCGCCCGCGATCCGCACTCGCGCGTCGCCTGCGAAACCATGGTGACGACCGGCGTGGTCATCGTGGCCGGCGAGGTCACCTGCAGCGGCTACGTCGACATTCCCCAGATCGTCCGCAAGACGCTGCTGGACATCGGTTACGACGATGCGGACAAGGGCATCGACGGGCGCAGCTGCGCCGTCATGGTCGCCCTCGACCAGCAGAGCCCGGACATCGCCATGGGCGTCAACGAAGGTGCGGGCCCGCACAAGGAGCAGGGCGCGGGCGACCAGGGTTTGATGTTCGGCTTCGCCTGCAAGGAAACGCCCAGCCTCATGCCGCTCCCCATCGACCTGGCGCACAAGCTCGTCAAGCGGCAGGCGCAGGTCCGCCGCGAGGGGATCATCCCCAACATCCGCCCCGACGCCAAGAGCCAGGTGACGCTGTGGTACGAAGGCGACGAGCCGCGCGAAGTCGAGACCGTCGTCATGTCCTGCCAGCACGGCCCGCAGTGGAACAAGAAGCAGGATGAACTCAGCCACGAGATCACCGAGCACATCTTCAAGCCGGTGCTCGGCGAGTGGTGGCACGACGACATCATCGTCCACGTCAACCCCACCGGGAAGTTCGAGATGGGCGGGCCCTACGGCGACTGCGGCCTCACCGGACGCAAGATCATCGTGGACACGTACGGCGGTCGCGGCCGACACGGCGGCTGGGCCTTCTCCGGCAAGGATCCCAGCAAGGTCGATCGCAGCGCCGCCTACATGGCCCGCTACGTGGCGAAGAACCTCGTCGCGGCCGGCATCGCCGACGTGTGCGAAGTGCAGCTTTCCTACGCGATCGGCGTCGCCGAACCGACCTCGGTGCGCGTCGACTGCAACGGCACCAACGCCATCGCCGAGGACAAGATCGCGGAACTGGTGCGCGAGCACTTCAAGCTCACGCCGCGCGGCATCATCGACGCACTGGATCTGCTCAACCCGATCTACCGGCCGACCGCGGCGCACGGCCACTTCGGCCGCACGCCCGGCGAAGGCGGCAAGGGCAGCTTCACCTGGGAGCTGACCGACAAGGCGGACGCCCTGCGTCGAGACGCAGGTCTGAGCTGAGCCGGGACCACACGCGCGATTCATCGCGAGCGCCGGCGCATACGTGCCGGCGCTTTTCTTTTCTGTGCAGAAGCAGACACGTTGTCGCTACTGAGCGAGCCGCCGTGTCCGCGCGAGCGGCTGGTTCGCTTACGTGAACAAACGACGTATGACACCGCGGGCGGGGACGCCGCGGCTCGCTGCTCAGCAGTCGGCACCGTAGTTGCCGAGCAGTGCGCCGAGGTCGGACTGATCGACATCGCCGTCGCAGTCGAGGTCGGCGTTGTGGTTGTATTGCGGATCGTCGGGCGGGCGGTTGTACGTGCTGAGCAGGATGCCGAGATCCGCCTGGCCGACGAAGCTGTCGCCATTGATATCGCCGGGGCAGAGCGGCTGGGCGAGGTCGACGATGATGAACTCGTAGTGATGCAGGTCGGAGCCGGTCGATCGAGCCGTCGCGTCTGTGTTGATCTGCGCCAGAACTGCGTACTCCTGGGCGCAGTCGTCGGGCAGCACGGCGGGGTCGATGTCGCTGTTTTGCGGAATGACCAGCGTGAGGCGCTGCGTCGTGGCGACATAATCGCCTTCCCGCGGCCGGTCGAACCAGACTGCCTCCAGAGAGGTATCGGTGAGATCAAGCAAGGCGAATCCGGGGCCGTTGTCAAAGAGCACCGGCGGGTCGGCATAGAAAGTGTCATACGCTAAGGCGGGGAGGATATCGACCAACACCTGTAGCGGTTCCTTATAGTCGCCGCGATAGTGGTCAAAGAACTCGAGCCCCGGCTGCATGAGTTCGACGTGCGACCACTGCGTCGTCCAGTCGTTGTCGGCTGTGATAGTGGCGACGAGGTCGAAGGTGAAGTGCGTGACGCCGCCATTGAACAGAGGTTCCTCCGGGTCGTCGCCGGGACCAACATCCGAGTTATCGACGGCGATGAGATTGACGTCGAGCGTGCCGGTACCGACCTGCTCACAGGGCCCGCAGGGCACATCCGGGTTGTAACTGCTGTCGCATCCCCAGTAGGTGGCCCACCAGGCGAGGTCCTGCTGATCGGTATCGCCGTCGCCGTCGACATCGCCCGCGCAGCCGCCGCCGGTGCAGCCGAAGTCGGCGAGGATGTTGCCGAGGTCGCTGGTGGTGACTTCGCCGTTGCCGTCGATGTCGCCGCAGATGGGCACCGCGTCCGGAATGGCCATTCTGGCCGGATAGCCGTGCGCGAGTTGGCCGGCGTCGCTGGCGAAGTACCAGTCCACGAGATGGCCCGTGTTGAGCGTGTCCAAGCGGGAGACGCCTGGTTCGTCGTCCCATCCTGGGTCGATGTTCGGATCACCGAAGCCGCCGGCCCACCAGAAGTTCTGCTCGTTGAACCCGACTTCGTAGAGATCCCTCGGGTCGGGAAAGCTGGGATCCGTCAGGTCGCCGCCGAGGAAGAAGGCGAAGGCCCCGCCGTCGTCGTGCCCCTCCAGCGTGTTGTTCTCGTAATCCAGGCAGAGGAGACCGGTGTGGGGGATCCCAAAGGTCATCGCCGGGTCGAGCGGCTCATCGAGCGTCCCGGCGACGGCCTCGAAGATCAGGTTCTCGCCGTCCAGGGCCGGCAGATGCCAGGCCCAGCCGCCGTAGAACTCCTCGCCGCTTTCGCTGAACCAGAGGCAGTGGAAGACGAATGTCTTGTCCACGCCCGATCCGTAGTCGTTGTACGTCCAGGCGAGGGTGCTGAAAGCGAGCAGTGGTTTCAGCTCATACCAGTCGTACCAATACTCGCTCGCATAGTCGTCGAAGAAGACATCGGTGATCCAACTGTTGCCCTGCCCGTCGTTGAAGATCGGCGCCTGGAGCGTTTCGCCGCCGAACTGCAGGGGCGCCGTGTTCAGCGGCAGGATGTAGATCTCGCCGTTGCAGTCGCCGCCGGGGAGGTAGCAATTGAAGTCGTTCCAGGCGATGTTGACGCCGCCGTAGCAATTGGGGCAGTCATAGGTGTTATAGGCCCACCCGACGTACTCGCGCAGGCCGGTCGGTCTGACGCCCAGCGCCTGGACTTGCCGGACTTCACCCGGCGGGGCGGTGAATGCACGTGCATGCGCCGCTGTCCGTTGCGGCTGGGCAGTGGCGGAGGAGCCCGCCGCGAGCAGAAGAACCGTGGCGCCGAGGGCAAGAGTTCGCATGTGCTGATCCATTGCTTCGTCCTTTCGCGCGCGATGTGCGCCTAGCAGTCCTCGCCGTAGGAGGCGAGCAGGGCGCCGAGGTCGGACTGATCGACATCGCCGTCGCAGTCGAGGTCGGCGTGGTGGTTGTAATGCGGATCGTCGG
>CAZZPX010000263.1:0-5363 GCA_964655955.1 uncultured Phycisphaerales bacterium
CGCCGCGGCGGAGCCCGCAAGCGCCGAGAGTGCGAGGATCACGCCCAGCTTCGAGGTTGCCAGGAGCGAGCGAACGGGTAGGACAACAGGAGCCGACATTCTCGGACGGGAGTTCACTCGAAATGCCCTCTGAAATTGGATTTACTACACCGCTGTCTGCCTTTCACGAATCTACACCACAGCCCAGACAAGGCAAGGCGTAGCTCTCGTCTTTGCAGTAGTTTGCGCATGGCAAGCGGGAGTCGCCGACCAAGGCACGCCCGATCGCTTCGGGCGGCTGGAATTCCGTTTGATCGATGGACGAAGCACCTCGCGCCAACCGGAGCCTGGCGAGAGCCACGCGCTCTGCTGGGAATCTTCCCCGATCTGGGGGCCCACGATGCCCTGCCGCACCGCACGGCTGCGACCCGCCTTTCGTTTGCCCACTCCTCGCATTCCCGCCCGCACAGACCTGTTTCACCCTTGCCCGGAGCGGCGCCTGGGGCTAGGGTATGCGTTCGGCACAAACCCGGTGCTGTCGGTCCCTTTGCACCGCCTGGAGCAGACCACATGGCCAAGATGTTCTACAGCCTCGAAGAGGCAGCCAACAAGCTCAACGTCAGCGAGAGCGAAGTTCGCAACATGGTCAGCAGCGGCCAGATACAGGAGTTCCGCGACGGCGAGAAGCTCCTCTTCAAGGTCGAGCAGATCGACCTGCTCGCCGGCGGCGAAGACGACGACGACATCATCCCCCTCGCCGAGTCCGAGCCGGATGAGGACGAGGAGGCCGGCGGTGTGCCGCTCGTCGAGGACTCCGGCCTGGATCTCGCGGGAGGTTCGTCGATCGGCCTGCACGACTCCTCGCAGCAGCCCAGCCCCGAGTCGTCGGGCATCAGCGTCTTCGACGCTGAGGATGTCGACACGGCCGACCCCTCCGCTCTGACCCAGATCAGCGAGACCGCCAACGCTGAGGAACTGAACTTCGAGACGGTCGGCTCCGGCTCGGGCCTGCTCGACCTGACGCAGGAGTCGGACGACACCAGCCTGGGCGCCGAGTTGCTCGACGAGATCTACCCCGGCGAAGAGGCGGCGGATGTTCCCGCCAGCGCCTCGGGACTTTTCGAGTCCGAGGAAGCCGGCGAGGCGGAGCACGCGGCGCCAGCCGCCATGGCGATGACCGCCGCCGAGCCGATCGACGGCGTGTGGAGCGGCGTCTCCATGGGTCTGCTCTTCGGCGCGCTGGTGGCGCTGGTGGTCGGCGTGATCATCGTCGTCACCGGCATGACCGGCGCTTCGCCCGCCATCGTGCCCGTGATCGGCACGATGAACGACATGCTGATGTACGGCGGCGGGCTGGTCGGCCTGATGATCGTCCTCGCCATCATTGGAGCCGTCATCGGCAAACGCTCGTAAGTCCGCCGGTGCATCGAAATCGATAAACGGGGCAGGTACGGTTTTCAGAAAACCGTACCTGTCCCGTTTTGTGCTTTCTGTGGGCGGCGGCGTGCCTCAGGCGTCGTCGAGCAGCTCGAAGCTGGTGAATTTCGCGCCCTTGATGAGTTCCAGCGAGGCCCCGCCGCCGGTCGAGACGTGCGACACCTGGTCGGCGAGGCCGAACTTCTCGATCGCCGCCGCCGAATCCCCGCCGCCGATCACCGTCGCCGCCCCGTTCTCCCTTGTCGCTGCGGCGCACGCCTTGGCGACCTGCTGCGTGCCCGTCGCGAAGGCGGGCCACTCGAAGACGCCCATGGGCCCGTTCCAGATGACCGTCTTGCTCTTGCGGATGCGCTCGGCGAAGAGGCCCTGCGTCTCCGGCCCGATGTCCAGCCCCATCCAGCCGTCGTCGATCGCGCCCTTGAACGTCTTGATGTCGGTGTCCGCGCGAAACTCCCTGCCGCACAGATGATCGACAGGCAGCAACATGTCGCACTTGTGGGCGGCGGCGAGTTCGAGCATCTCCTTGGCGTCGTCGGTGCGATCCGCCTCGACGCGCGACGAGCCGACCTTCTTGCCCAGGGCCGCGAGAAACGTGTACGCCATCGCCCCGCCGATCAGCAGCGTGTGAATCTTGTCCCCTTCGAGCAGGTTGCGTATCGCGCCGATCTTGTCCGACACCTTCGCCCCGCCCAGGATCGCGGTGAACGGTTGGGCGGGATCGGCGATGAGATCGCTGAGATAGTCGATCTCCTTCTTGACGAGGAAGCCGCACACGCGCGGCTTGCCCTGCATCGCCTTGGGGACGGCGACCATGGAGGCGTCCTCGCGGTGGCAGGTGCCAAAGGCGTCGTTGCAGTAGATCTCGCCGTACGCTGCCAGCTTCGCCGCGAATTCCGCCTCGCCCTTCTTCTCCGCCTTGTGGAAGCGGAGGTTCTCGAGCAGGATCACCTCGCCGTTCTTGAGGTTCTTGACGGCCTTGGCTGCGTCGGCATCAACGCAGTCGCGGCTGGGGAACTGCACCTGCGTGCCCAGCAGTTCACCCAGTCGCCGCGCCACGGGCGCCAGCGAATGTGCCGCCTCGTAGCCGCTGCCCTCGGGCCTGCCCAGGTGGCTCATCAGGACCAGCCGCCCGCCGCGGTCGAGCACATCCTTGATCGAGGGGAGCGCCGCCTCGATGCGGCGATCGTCGGTGATCCGGCCGGCTTCGAGGGGCACGTTGAAATCGACGCGCATGAGAACGCAGGTGTCCTTCACTTCGGTCTGGGCGATCGTCTTCTTGGCCATGTCATCCTTCCACTCGTGTGTGCAGCGTGTGCGATTGGGGCGGCTCGCGGGGCCGCTCGGGCCGCATTCTACCCGCACCGCATCCTCGTTCCGAGCCGCGGCGCCGGCCGCAGTGGACCGCGTCGATTCTGCGTTAGACTAGCCGCCGCGGAATGAGCCGCGAAGGAGCAGCCACAGCATGGCCGGTAAATCCGTCCGCGATCAGTGCCGTCATCTCAACCGGATGACCGCCGGACTCTACGACATCTACGCGCCGCTGCGGCAGCGGGTCACCGCCCTGGCGACCGCCGCCGTCAGGCCCCTGGGCGAGCGTGAGACGGTCGAGCCGGCCGGGACGCTCGCCGTCGTCGGCGCGGGCAACTGCAACGACGTCGAACTCGCCCGCCTCAGCGAGTCCTTTGCTCGCGTCGATCTGATCGACCTCGACGCGGACGCCCTCCAGCACGGCCTGAAGCGAGAGTTCGGCGACAGCCCGCCTGCGAATCTGCGAACGCTGGGCGGCGTGGATCTGACCGGCCTGGGCAAGCGGCCGCGCAACGCCCCGCCCGTCCAGGAGAAGTCGCTCAAGTTCGTGACCAGGCTGGAGAAGCATCGCTGCGAGGAATTCGAGGCCGCCGCCTATGACCGCGTGCTTTCCTCGAGCATGATCGGCGCGGGAATCAGCAACCTGACGACCGTCATGTCCGCCAAGCACAAGCTCTTCCTCAAGTCAGCCCAGGCCATCCGCGACGCCCACGTTCAGCAGCTCGTCGACATGCTTAAGCCGGGGGGCTTCGGCGCGATGGTGCTGGAGTTGATTTCATCCGACGCGATTCCCGATCTGACCAAGTGGACCGCCAAGCAGCTCCTGCCGGCCTTTGACCAGATCGTGCGGCAAGGGCCGACGTTCCCCGGCGCGCATCCGGAGCAGCTTGGCCGGGCGCTCGTCGAGACGAAGCAGATCGCGGCGCTCAACGGCCTGTCGCCCTGGCGCTTCACACTGGGGCAGCGCGTGTACCTGATGTACGGCCTGACGTTCCTCAAGAAGCAGGAGGGCCAGCGCGTGATGGGTGAGGCGGGTGCCGCGGGCGACCACCAGATCATCGACGCGATCGACTACCGCGGCCCCGGCAAGGTGACGCAAGCGGACGAGCAGGGGTTGCTGAAGGAAGAGAAGTAGCGGGGCAGGGCGACGAGCCGTGTCAGAGCGGCCCCCTGGGCGGGGGCTTGTTCCGGGCCTCCATCCCCGGGAAGGGGGCTTGACTTTTGCCAGCAACAAGTCAAACTTCCTTTACTTGCGTCCGCACCAAACCAAGCCGAGCTGACCAGATGCCCCGTGTCACCGGTACATTTCGCCCGATAACCGTCGACGGCGTCGAAGTCCAGGCGTTTCTGCCTCACCCGCTGCCGCCCGCCGACCCGCCGCTCGCGCTCGATCGGGCCCTGGGCGATCTGCACGCCTCGGCCCTCGCGGCCCTCAGCCGACTCCGCATCGCGGGCTCGCTCGTCCCCGACCCGGACTGGTTCCTCTACGGCTTCGTCCGCAAGGAAGCCGTCATCAGCTCGCAGATCGAAGGCACACAGGCGACGCTGCGCGATGTGCTCAAGTTCGAGGCGACGCAGCAGGCCGATCGTCCCGACGATGTCGAGGAAGTGTGCAACTACGTCGAGGCCCTGCGCCACGCGCGGCGACAGCTCGGCGAGGAGCAGAGGCGAAGCCTCGACATGGCGCTCCTCTGCGAAGCGCACGCGCTGCTCCTGCGCGGAGCACGCGGCTCGGACAAGAGGCCCGGCGAGATCCGCCGATCGCAGGTGTGGATCGGCGGGCCGAATCCGCGCTTTGCGCGCTTCATTCCCCCGCCCCCCGACGCCGTGCCGGAAGCGCTCGCGCGGCTCGAGGCGTGGATCATCCGCTCGGACGATCCTCTGCCGCCGCTGGTCCGCGCAGGGCTGGCGCATGTGCAATTCGAGACGATTCACCCGTTTCTCGACGGCAACGGCCGCATCGGCCGGCTGCTCATCGCGCTCCTCTTCGAGCGCTGGGATCTGCTCGACTCGCCGCTGCTGTATCTCAGCTTGTCCTTCAAGCGGCATCGGCCGGAGTACTACCAGCGACTCACCGCCGTGCGCGAGCAGGGCGATTGGGAAGGATGGACGGCGTACTACCTCTCCTGCGTCGAGGAGTCGGCGAACGACGCCGTCGAGGCGGCGCAGCGCATCTTCGCGCTCATCGGCCGGGATCGCGAGGCGCTCATGGCGAGCGACGGCGTGACGATTCCGACGGTGCGCCTGTTCGATCTGCTGCCGCGCCGGCCGTTCGTGACCATGCCGCTCGTGTGCGACCTGCTCGAAACGACCAAACCGACGGCGGGGAAGGCGATCGCGGTGCTCGAAGAACTGGGCGTCCTGCGCGAGACGACCGGCAAGCAGCGCGACCGCGTCTACGTGTACCAGGAATACCTGCAGGCGCTGACGGAGGGGACGGAGTGAGGGAGAATGGAGAATGACGAATGACGAATGACAAGGAATGACCGAAGTTGAACTCGTGCGGGCTGCTGCGAGAGGCGCGGCGCGGCAAGCCTGAGCCCTGGGTTTCTAGACCTTCTTCCCATGCATCGACTCATCGCTCTCATCGGCATCGTGGCTCTACTGCTCATCGCCTGGACGATGTCCAGCCAGCGCCG
>CAZZPX010000264.1:0-5343 GCA_964655955.1 uncultured Phycisphaerales bacterium
GGTCTGCAACTCCAGCCGCGGCCCGATCGCGCCTACGACGATGAACGCCTGACGCTGCGACTCCCCGACGGGGAGCCGCTCGACGGCTACACCGCCATCTCCGTGTGGTGCGAGCAGTTCAGCGTCACCTTCACTTCTGCTTCCTTTGTCGAACCGGCCATGATGAATGCTCGCGCCGGCTGGGTCGCCACCCTTGAACCCGGCGGCCACATGTCCCAGGGGAAGGCGACGATCATCACCGATCATCTGATCTTCGTCGAGGAATTCAGCTACGACGGCACGGCCCCCGCCGTCTACTTCTACCTCGGCGACACCGACTCGGATGCCGACTTCATGAACGGCCTGCAGACTTTCCCCCATCTGGATCGCGTCTACGACAACGAGTCGCTGGTCGTGACCCTGCCTGATGGCGCAAGCGTGGACGGCTACGGCGCGATCTCCGTCTGGTGCGCCGTTGCGGATGTCAACTTCACCTCGGATTCATTCAGCGCCAACGTCGTCGGCGACACCGATGGCGACGCCGACGTCGACCAGGCGGATCTGGGCAATCTGCTGGCCGCGTTCGGCTCCTTGATGGGCGACCCCAACTACAACATGTACGCCGATTTCGACATGGACTATGACGTCGATCAGGCGGATCTGGGAGCGCTGTTGAGCAACTACGGCTGCGGCGGCTGACGAACCCGCTCCCTGCCGCAAGGAATGAAGAACGCCGGCCTTGCGCTAAGGCCGGCGTTCTGCTTGTTGCGTTCGACTGCCGAATCTTCAGCGGCGTTACTTCGCAAAGACCTTGGCGAGCCGCTCGAAGGCCCAGTCCAGTTCGTCTTCCGTAATGATCAGGGGCGGCGCGAGGCGCAGGACGCTCTCCAGCGTCTCCTTGGTGAGGATGCCCTCGTCGAGAAGCTTGAGCACGTAGTCATGCGCATCGCCGTGGCTCTCGTTGATCTCGATGCCGATCCACAGGCCGCGGCCGCGGACTTCCTTGATGGCCGGGCTCTTGAGGTCGCGCAGGCGCTGCATGAAGGGAGGCCCCAGTTCCGCGGAGCGCTCGATGAGGTGCTCGTCCTGGAGCACCTTGATGGCGGCGCGGGCGACGGCGCAGGCGAGGGGGTTGCCGCCGAACGTCGACCCGTGGTCGCCGGGGTTGAAGACGCCCATGACCTCGTCATTGCCGAGCACGGCGGAGACGGGCATCATGCCGCCGCCCAGCGCCTTGCCCAGGATCATGAGGTCCGGCTTGACGCCGTCGTAGTCGATGGCGAAGGGTTTGCCTGGCCTGCCGAACCCGGCCTGAATTTCATCATCGATCATCAGCACGTTGTGCTTCGTGCAGATCTCGCGGACGCGCTTGAGATAGCCAGCCGGCGGCACGCGGATGCCACCCTCGCCCTGGATCGGCTCGACGAGGAAGCCGGCAGTGTTCGGCGTGATCGCCTTCTCGAGCGCCTCGGCGTCGCCGTACGGGATCACCTTGAACCCGGGCGTGAACGGCCCGAACCCGTCGCGCGACTGCTCGCTCGTCGAGAAGCTGACGATGGTGATGGTGCGGCCGTGGAAATTGTGGTCGCAGGTGATGATCTCCGCCTTGTTCGCCGGAATGCCCTTGACCTTGTGGCCCCACTTGCGGGCGGTCTTGATGGCGGTTTCGACGGCCTCGGCGCCGCTGTTCATGGGCAGCACCTTGTCGAAGCCGCAGAACTCGGTGATCTCCTTGCAGAAGAGGCTGTACTGCTCGTTCTGAAAGGCGCGGGCGGTGAGCGTGAGCTTCTGCGCCTGCTCGACAAAGACCTTCGTAATATAGGGATGGCAATGGCCGAAATTCAGGGCGCTGTAGCCGCCCAGCATGTCGAGGTATTTTCGTCCCTCGACGTCATAGACCCAGCAGCCCTTGCCTTTCTTGAGCACGACGGGCAGCGGCGCGTAGTTGTTGGCGCTGTGCTGGGCGACGATCGACTCGTGCTCGGCGGTGGTCATCTGGGGAACGCTCAGGATGGAGTCGGATGGAGTCTGCATGGTTGTCATATACATACCTCGGATGGTTCGTTGTTTGTGCGCCGCGGCCGCAGGCATGCCGGCGGGCGGCGTCCCGGAAGAGTCTGCTCTAGCGCCGCACGGTGGCGGCGGTGCCGTCGGCGACGCCGCGAACCGCGTCTTCGAGCGCGCCCGGCTCGCGCGGGGCGAGTTCATAGCGAACGCGGACGCTGGGCTTGTTGATGGTGATCAGCCGGCCGAGATCGATGGGTGTACCGATCACGACGACATCGCAGGGCGTCTTGTCGATCGTCGCTTGAAGCTCCTCCATCTGCTTGCGACCGTAGCCCATCGCCGGCAGGATCTGCGACAGATGCGTGTACTTCTCGAAGGTGCGCTTGATTGAGCCGACCGCGTAGGGGCGCGGATCGATGATCTCAGCGGCGCCGAGCGTGCGGGCGGCGACGTAAGCGGCCCCGTACTCCATCTCGCCGTGCGTCAGCGTCGGGCCGTCCTCGACAAGCAGCACCTTCTTCCCTTTGACCAGTTCCGGACGATCCACCGTGCAGGGCGATTCCGCGAGCACCAGGCGCGCATCTGGATTAATGCGCCTGAGGTTGTCGATGACCTGGCGGATTGCCTCCTCGCTGGCCGAATCCACCTTGTTGAGCACGATGACATCCGCCAGGCGGGCGTTGATCTCGCCGGGATAGTACGACGTCTCGTGCCCGGGGCGATGCGGATCGGCGACGCAGATGTAGAGATCGGGCTTGAAGAAGGCGGTGTCGTTGTTGCCGCCGTCCCAGAGGACCACATCCGCTTCCCTCTCGGCGGAGCGGAGGATTCGCTCGTAGTCGACGCCCGCATAGAGCAGATTGCCCGCCTGGATGTGCAGTTCGTATTCCTCGCGCTCCTCGATGGTGCACTCGTGGCGATCCATGTCCTCGAACTCGGCGAAACGCTGGCAGGCCTGCTTCTCGAGATCGCCATACGGCATCGGGTGGCGGGCGACCGCGACCTTCTTGCCCTGCTTCTTGAGGATCTCGCAGACGGCGCGCGTCGTCTGGCTCTTGCCGCAGCCGGTGCGCACGGCGCAGATGGCGATGACGGGCTTGCTGGACTTCAGCATCGTGTCGTGCGGAGTGAGCATCACGAAGTGCGCCCCGGCGGCATTGACGCGGGCGGCGAGGTTCATCACCGTGTTGTAGTTCAGATCCGAGTAGGCGAGCGCGCAGAGCTTGACGTCGTGCCGCTCGATGAGCGACTCGAGTTCCTCTTCCGCGTGAATGGGGATGCCGTCGGGGTAGCGCTCGCCGGAGAGGGCGGGTGGATAGACGCGGCCTTCGATGTCGGGGATCTGCGTGGCGGTGAAGGCGACGACGTTGTACTCGGGGCGATCCTTCCAGTAGACGTTAAAGTCATGGAAGTCGCGTCCGGCCGCTCCCATGATGATGACGTTGGTGGCAGGGACAGACTGTGGCATGGCTTACTCACCAGTTGCGAAGTGATTCGAATGGATGGAGGTACAAAAGGGTGGTCGGATGACCGGGGGCGCAAGTTCAGCGGACTTGCGACATTTGGGCGCCGCGCGAGATGTGGTTCATGCGAGGCCGGGGCATCAGATCAATCCCTTATGAACTCTTGCAAGCGGTGCAAGCCGGTGTGCGGCGGGCAGTCGACCGGCGGCGGCAAGGAGGCCGATCGTCCCGCCTCCCGACCTGAATCATAGCGGCGAGAAATGCTGTCAGCAATGGTTCAGCATCGGCCGTTCGACGCTGCAAACCAAGGGAAAAGAGGCGCCCGGTCCGGACCCCCGCCTATCCAGTTTAAACCGGGTTTTTTGCGGGCGGCAGCATCTCGCCAGAGCGAACGCCGCGCCCGAATTCTCAAGCGCCGGCCGCCATCAGTACTCCCGCCGGCGCCGCGCCGGAGGAATGTCGAGCTGATCGCGGTACTTGGCGACGGTGCGGCGGGCGATGTCGATGCCGCGCTTCTTCAGCTCCGTCGCCAGCGCGTCGTCGGAGAGGGGCTTCTTCTTGTCCTCGCCTGCGATGACTTCCTTGAGGATCGCCTTGATCGCGTCCCAGGACTTGTCCTCGCCCCCCTCCGTCTCCGTCCCGCCGGAGAAGAACTGCCGCAGCGGCAGCACGCCGCGCGGCGTCTGCACCCACTTGTCGGCGACGGCCCGCGACACGGTCGCCACATGCACGCCCAGTTGATCCGCCACCTGCGTCATGGGCAGGGGCTTGAGGTACTGCGGCCCCGAATCAAAGAACTCGCGCTGCGCCTCCACGACGACGCGAATCACCCGCATGAGCGTGTTGTTGCGCTGATCGATCGCCTCGACGAGCCAGCGGGCGTTGCGCAGGTTCGTGCCGATGAACTCGCGCGTCTCCTTGTCGAGGCTCTTGTCCTTGCCCATGCGCTCGTAGGTCTTATTGACGCGCAGCGCGGGCAGCACGCCGTCGCACAGTCCCGCGACGTAGGCGTCCTGCTCTTCGTCGTATTCGATGATGGCGTCGGGGATGATGCGCGGCGGACGCGTCGATACCAGGGCTCGGCCGGGGGCGAGAGACAGCCGATGCATGAAGCGCATCGCCTCCTTGATCTCCTCGACGTCGCGGCCGGTCTGCTGCGCGACTTTGGGCAGACGATTCTGCACCAGGTCCTCAAGGTGCTTGCGGATCAGCTCGCGGATGAGGTCGTAATCGACGTCATCGTCATCATCGTTCTCTTCCATCGCGTCGAGCTGCAGGAGCAGGCTCTCGCCGGTGTCGCGGGCGGCCAGGCCCGGCGGATCGAGAAACTCCTGCACCTGCCGCAGCCCCTGCTCGAGTTCCGCCACGGTCACCGGCTCGCCGGCGAGCGGCGGCGTGCGCTCGACGATCGTCTCGAGTTCGGTGCGCAGGTAGCCGTCATCATCGATGAACGTGATGAGGAGTTCGCCGATGGCGTGCTCGCGCCCTTCCAGTTCGTTGAGCTGCCACTGCTGGAGAAGCTGATCGACGAGCGACGCCGGACGAGCTTCGGCGTTGGCCATGGCGTCCATCTTGCGGTCGCGTTCGCCCGCCAGGCGCGAGCCCGCCCGCTTGGTCCAGTCTCCCGACTCCCAACTGTCCTTGCGAAAGTCGTTGGAGGAGTACTCGTTGTCGAAGGCTTCGGCGTAGCTCGACTCCATTGTCTCGAGCCGGGCGAAGTCCTCCTCCTGCCCCTGCTCGGCGTCGGCGATGACCAGTTCCCGATCGCCCAGGTCGCCGCCGTCCTCCCCGCCGGGCGCCTCGTCATTCTGGGATGGCTCGACGATCTCCAGCGCGATGTTCGAGGTGAGTTCCTGCTCGATGCGCTCCTCGAGCGCGGGCAGGGGAAGCTGCA
>CAZZPX010000265.1:0-5305 GCA_964655955.1 uncultured Phycisphaerales bacterium
AGGCGACCGAGAAGGGGTACTTCCAGAAAGAACTGATCCCGATCGACGCCAAGACGGCGAAGCAGAAGCAGGACATCACCGCTGACGAGGGCATTCGCAACGACACCACTGCCGACGGGCTGGCGAAACTGCGCCCCGCCTTCGAGGCGGAGGGGACGGTGACCGCGGGCAACGCCAGCCAGATCTCCGACGGGGCGGCGGCGGTGGCGCTGCTCAGTCAGGCCAAGGCGGAGGAACTCGGCGTCAAGCCGCGGGCGCGAGTCCTCAGCTATCACACGCACGGCGTGCCGCCCAAGGAACTCTTCTATGCACCCGTCGGCGCGGTCGAGGCGTGCGTGGAAAAGGCGGGGCTGTCGGTCGGCGATGTCGACCTGTTCGAACTCAACGAAGCCTTCGCCGCCCAGTCCGTCTGCAACGTGCGCGGCCTCGGCATCCCCGAGGAGAAGGTGAACGTCTGCGGCGGCGGCATCGCGCTGGGCCATCCCATCGGCGCATCGGGCGCGCGAGTGCTCGTCACGCTGCTCAACCAGATGGAGCGGCTTGACGCCAAGCGCGGCGTCGCGGCGCTGTGCCTCGGCGGCGGCAACGCCGTCGCCATGCTCATCGAACGCTGAGCGAGCGCACGCCTCACGGACCAACGCCGGCCGCGCGCAGCGGCCGGCACTTCGATCCTTCTTCACTTCCGGTGTCTCGCGGGGAAAGTCGCAAAGGGAAAGACATGGCGGACATCAAGAACATACTGGTCATCGGCGCCGGTCAGATGGGCGGCGGCATCGCGCAGATCGCTGCGGTCTCCGGGCTCGACGTCTTCTGCTTCGACGTCGCAGCCGATCAACTGAGCAAGTGCAAGGCGCTGCATGGCAAGCTGCTTGGCCGGGCCGTCGAGAAGGGCAAGATGGAGCAGAAGGACGCCGACGCGGCGCTGGCGCGCATCACCTACATCGACAACCTCGACAAGGCGGCGCAGGTGGAGTGGGTCGTGGAGGCGGCGACGGAGAATTTCGACCTCAAGGCGAAGATTTTCAAGGACCTCGACAGGCGCTACCCCGACCCCAACGTGGTCCTCGCCACCAACACCAGTTCGATCAGCATCACGGCGATCGGTGCGCAGACGAAGACGCCGCAGCGCGTGGTCGGCATGCACTTTTTCAATCCCGTGCCGGTGATGAAGCTCGTCGAGGTGATCAAGGGTCTCGCGACAACGGACGAGGTCGTGGCGCGGACGACGAAGCTCGCCGAGGACCTGGGCAAGACGCCGCTCTCCGCCAACGACCGGGCCGGCTTCGTCTCCAACCGTGTCCTCATGCCCATGATCAACGAGGCCTTCTACGCCTGGATGGAAGGCGTCGCCGAGCCCGAGGCGATCGACGGCATCATGAAGCTCGGCTGCAACTTCCCCATGGGGCCGCTGCGCCTCGCCGACTTCATTGGCCTGGACACCTGCCTGCACATTCTCAACGTGCTCTTCACGGAACTGGGCGAGGACAAGTACCGCCCCTGTCCGCTGCTCAAGCAGTTGGTGGCGGCGGGGCGACTGGGCGACAAGACCGGCCGCGGCGTGCACGACTACAGCGGCTGACGGCCGGGCCGTCGGGTGACAAGTCCGTTTCGGCCTAACGGCGGAGTCTTCTCTGCGCGTCTGGCGCGGCGGCGCTCGGTATGTTGAGCGCTCATGAGCGACATCGCGCCCACGATCCGCCTGGCGACGCCTGACGACCTGCCTGCTATCACGGACATCTACAACGAGGCAGTGCTCGCGACCACCTCAACGTTCGACACGCAGCCGCGCACACTTGCCCAGCAGCGCGCCTGGTTGGAGTCGCACGGGGCGGCACACCCGGTTCTGGTCGCGGAGGTCAGCGGCTCCGTCGTGGGCTGGGCCAGTTTGACACGCTGGTCGGATCGGCCCGCCTATGACATCACAGTTGAATTCTCCTTCTTCGTGTTCAAGGCACATCAGGGGCGCGGCGTCGGCGGCAGCCTGCTGCGGGCGATCGTCGACGAGGCCGGCCGGCTCGGCTACCACGCGCTGATCGGACGCATCGCCGAGGGCAGCGACGCCAGCCTGCACCTGGCGCAGCGGTTCGGTTTCGTGAAAGTGGGGACCATGCGGCAGGTCGGCCGCAAGTTCGGCCGGCTCCTCGACGTCCATATTATGCAACGGCTGCTCGGCGACGGCCCCGGTTGATGCCGCGGGACGGGCGCGGCGCGCCGAAGCCGCCTCGCCTCCCCCAATGGGTGGGGTGGTTGCAACTCGCTCGCAAATTCAGTTTCCCCGAAAAACCGGATCTTGCAGGCTTGTTTTCCCAGGTACGATCTGGCCTGCAGCCCGAACGTGCGGCTGCGGAGACTTGCGGTGCGGGAGCAGTGCAGTCAGCAAGTCCGGCGGCACAGCGCAGCGCGCGATCGGCGCCGGCGCGGCGTCGCCCCTTGGAGCGCTCGCCCCGGCCGCTCTACGAAGAGGGTTCGGCCATGTGGTTCATTCGGGGCATGCTGCTCTCCGCGCTTGGGGGCGTCATCGGGGCGGTGATCTGGGCGGCTGTCGCGGCCGCTCTGAATTCCGAGGTGAAATTCATCGCAATCGGCGTCGGCGCGCTGTGCGGGTTGGGCATGCGCATCGGGGCCGCGGAGGAGGCGGACTTCATGACCGGCGTCCTCGCGGGCGTCGTCGCGATCTTCGCCGTGCTTCTGGGCAAGCAGATGGCCGTAGAGTACATCGTCTATGACGCCACCCGCGTCGACACGCGCAACGTCTGGGCCATCGCCGACGAGGTCGTGTACGAGTGGAGGCTGCAAGGCCGAAGTGTCAAGTGGCCGCCGGGCGTCATCCCCGAGGAGGCCTGGCTCGAGTCGGACTATCCAGCGGATGTCTGGGAGGAGGCGGAGCATCGCTTCGAGTTCCTCAGCGAGGCGGAGAAGGCGGACCTGGAGGCGTATCCCTTCTACGCCGTGCAGGACTGGCCCATCGCCTACCTCGCCGAGGTCGTGCTCGAAGAATGGGCGATGGATGGCGAGCGCATCGACTGGGACGGCGTCGTCTACTCCGAGAATCCGATGCACGCGGAAGAATATCCCGAGGCCATCTGGACGAGCGCCAGGACGCGCTGGCTGCGCATGAAGCCGAGCGAGCAGGAGGAACTCGAGCGGCAGGCATGCGCCGACTGGGACATTGCCAACGCGGACCTCCGGGCGATGCTCGAGGAAGCGAAGCAGGAAGTGTACACCTCGACCTTCGCCGGCAGAGGCCTCGTGCTCTTCGTCTTTGCGTTTCTTACTGCCGGCATGATCGGCGGCTACTGGGGCGATTGATCTCTCGCCTGTGCGCGCGTCGAGCAGGTCGAGCTGAAGTCGCTCGTGCCCTCACGCCGCTCGGGACACTCATCAGGAAGGAAGGTCTGCATGTCTCTTCTGAAGGCACTCATCGGCGGGCTCATCGGGGCGGCCATCGGCGCTGCCGTCTGGGCGGCGATGTCGTACTACGCCCACTACGAACTCGGCCTCATCGCCTGGGGCATCGGCGTGCTGGCGGGCGTGGGCGTGCGCGTCGGGGCCGGGGAGCACCTCAACGGCCTGACCGGTCTGCTCGCGGTCGTCATCGCGCTCGTCGGCATCATCGCCGGCAAGTGGGGGGCGGTCAGCCTCGTCGTTTCCGGCTTCGACGTCTCCGACTTTCACAACGAGACCACCGCGATCAGCGGCTTCGCCCACGAGGTCGCCTACGAGCGCCAACAGGCGGGCTCCCGCCTCTCATATCCTCCGGGTGTGGACCCCGACACAGCCTACGGCCGCGAGGCTTTCCCCCCGGATGTCTGGAGCGAGGCAAAGCAGCGCTACCAGGCCTTATCGCACGACAAGCGCGAGAAGCTGCACTCCTGCCCGGACCTGGCGAATCCCGACTGCCTGACGGCTTTCATCGCCCGCGGCATCGCCGAGGACGCCGAGGCGGCGGGCGAGCGCGTCGACTGGCCGCAATACATGGAGATGGACGAGCGCGTGCACCGGACAGACTATCCGCCGCGCATCTGGAGCGAAGCCGAGGCGCAGTGGGGCGCGATGTCGCCGCGCGAGCAGGAGGATTTCGAGCACGAGGTGCGGCAGTACCTGCTCGACCGGCAGAAGCAGCGCTTCGCCGATGCTGCCGGCGTGATTACGTTCGGCGGGCTGCTCTCTTCGCTGTCGCTGTGGGATTTGCTGTGGGTGTTCCTCGCCGTCGCCAGCGCCTGGAAGCTGGGCACGGGCGAAGCGCAGTCGATCGGCGAGGCGTGAGGGTCAGCCTTCGCCCGACCGATCGCCGGCGCCTGGCGCGATACACTTGAGGCATGCATGACTGGACGCTGCCAGGCGCAGAAGAGGAACTGATCCGCGGCTCCGTCGATCGACCCGCGGGCGAGCCGACCTGCGCGGTCCTCTTCTGCCACGGCTTCAAGGGCTACAAGGACTACGGCTTCATTCCCGTGCTCGGCGACCGCCTCGCCCGGGCCGGCTGCGTCGTGCACCGCTTCAACTTCAGTCACAGCGGCATGGGCGAGCGGGTCGAAACGTTCGAGCGTCCCGATCTCTTCGAGCAGGACACCTGGAACAAACAGGTCGAAGACCTGAGCGCGGTGCTGCAGGCAGTGCGCGCGGGCGACCTGCCTGGGACGCCCCCCGATCTGCCCGTTGTGCTGCTCGGCCACTCGCGCGGCGGCACGACCTGCCTGCTCGCTGCGGGACGGCTCTTTCGCGACGGGCGCGAGCCCGAGCCGGCGGGCGTGTGCACCATGTCCGCGCCGCATGTGTCCTGCAGCTTCGGCCCTGGCGACCGGCAGGTGCTCCTCTCCGAGGGGCGCCTGCGCACGCCCTCGGCGCGTACGGGGCAGGATCTCTACGTCGGCGCGAGTTGGCTGCGCGAGCAGATGGAGCAGCCGGACGAGCACGATGTCATAACGTTGTGCGGCTACATCACCTGTCCGGTGCTGGTGGTGCACGGGACGGAGGACCCGACGGTGCCCTACGACGCCGCGGATCGCCTCGCCGGCGCCTGTCCGGACGGCGCTGCGGCCCTGATCGAGGGCGCGGATCACGTGTATAACACGCCGAACCCCGCGGCTGTGGAAGAGGAGCAGTCGCGGCAGTTCGAGGCGCTGGCCGAGCGCGTCGTCGGCTTTGCGGCCGAAGTGACGAAGAAGAAATGACGAATGGCGAATGTCTAATAACTAATGATCAGGAAATAAGAGGTAGCTTGCGGATGCTTCTGTTCATCATTCGACATTCGTCATTCATTCTGAAACCACCGCCTCTGGCGGTGTGACGCTGAGAGGCTCCG
>CAZZPX010000266.1:0-5291 GCA_964655955.1 uncultured Phycisphaerales bacterium
CTACAGGTAGTCCTAGCTGCCGCACACCACCGCCGTCGCCCTGCTGTTCCTGCCGAGCGAAGGGCTGTACGCCGAGGTGCTGCGCCGCCCCGGGCTGCTCGAGGCGCTGCAGCGCGAGCTGCGCGTCACCCTGGCCGGCCCGACCACCCTGCTCGCCATGCTCGGCAGCCTGCAGATGGGCTTTCGCACGCTGGCGCTGGAGCGGCGCAGCAGCGAAGTCTGGCAGGTGCTCGGCGCCGTCAAGACCGAGTTCGGCAAGTTCGGCGAGGTGCTGGCGCGGGTGCGCAGCCAGACCCAGACCGTGCTCAACACGCTCGATCAGGCGCGCACCCGCAGCAACGTGATGCACCGCGCGCTGCGCCAGGTCGAGGCCTTGCCCGAGCCCCAGGCCGAGGCCCTGCTGCCGGTGACGCCGGACGACACCGAGGGGCCCGGCGCTTGAGCCCGGTTGGCCCCAGAGCGTTGCCGCGGGGCGCGCGGTGACCGGGCGCCAGTTGCTGCGCCTCGTGCTGGCGCAGGTCTGCGTGCACAGCGCGATGACCGGCGCGCGCCTGGCGGCGCCGCTGCTGGCACTCAAGCTCGGCTACAGCGCGGCGGCGGTCGGCGTGGTGCTGGCCTGCTATGCACTGTCGGCGGTGTTCCTGGCCTTGCCCGCGGGGCGCCTGGCGGATCGCCACGGCCTGCACCGGCCACTCGCGATCGCCGTCGCTGCCGCCGTGCTGGGCGCCGGCGTGGCGGCAGCCTGGCCGCTGTTCTGGGTGCTGTGCGCCTCGGCCCTGCTGCTGGGCGCCGCCGCGAATACCGTGCAGATCGCGCTGCAACGCCATGTCGGGCGCTCGGCCAGCGATGTCGCCGAGCGCAAGCTCGCCTTCAGTTGGATCGCCATTGCCCCGGCTGCAGCCAACTTCGTCGGGCCGCTGGCAGCCGGCCTGCTGATCGACCACGCCGGGCCCCAGCCGGGTGACCTGGCGGGCTATCGCGCCGCCTTCGGCCTGCTCACGTTGCTGCCGCTGGTTTGCTGGGCGCTGCTGCGCAGCACGCCCGAGGCGCCGCAGGCCGCGCCGCCACCGGAGACGGGGCCGCGCTCGGTCTGGGACCTGCTCGGCCAGGACGCGATGCGCCGCCTGCTGGTGGCCAACTGGCTGCAAAGCGCCGCCTGGGACGCACACACCTTCGTGCTGCCGCTGCTGGGCCACGAGCGCGGCCTGGAGGCCTCGGCCATCGGCGCCCTGATGGGCGCGTTTGCCATCGCCGCCGCGCTGGTGCGCATGGCGCTGCCGCTGCTGGCACGCCGCTTTGCCGAGTGGCAGGTGATCTACGCCACCACGCTGATGGCCGCGGGCGTGCTGCTGGCCTACCCGTGGATGCCGGACGCCCTCGGCATGGGCGTGTGCTCGGCCATCCTCGGCGCCACCCTGGGCGCGGTGCAGCCGATGGTGCTGAGCCTGCTGCACGACGCCGCGCCGCCGGCGCGCCAGGGCGAGGCGATGGCGCTGCGCTCGCTGACCATGAACTCGTCGAGTTTTGCCCTGCCGATGCTGTTCGGATCGATCGGTGCCGTCACCGGCACGGCCGGGCTGTTCTTCCTGGTCGCCGGTGTGCTGGGCCTGGGCGCGCGCACCGTGCCCGGCCTGGCGCGGCTGCCGCGGCGCCTGCAGTGAGGGCGCCGCGCCGTCAGGGCCGCGGGCAGTCGACCGCCAGGCGGATCTCGTCCTCGCCGACCTTGCGGCGCTTTGCGCCCCGGCCCTCGTAGCGCGTGGCCGTCATGGTCAGGACGAAGCCGCTGTCGGTGACGGCGATCTGGTCCTTGCGCGTGTTGCCGAAGTTGTGATCCTGGCCGCCCACGTAGAGCATGAACTTGGCCTCGTCGCCGGCAAACGAAACCGTCACCGCCACGCCATCGCCGTTGCGGTCCTCGGCGTACTCGTGCGTCGGCGGATCGGACTGGGCGTAGAACCAGTTGCCGCGCTGCCCCGCGAGCAGGGGCGATTCGCAGACCACCGGCACGTCGAGCGCCTGACCGGCAAAGCTGCCGTGCACGCGGCCGTTGTATGCGTCCGCAGCCTGCGCGCCTGCCGCAAGCAGCAGCGTGGCCGCAAGGGTGCCGAAACGGGTGCACGGGAACATGGGCGTCATCGTTGCTGGGTCGGGAACCGGAGCGAAAAAGCGGCCGGCTGGCCGCTTCGACTGGCGATTTGTGGCGGAGAGGGCGTCAGCCGGTGTAGTGTATCACGCATAACCAATTGGCCCAAAAACACCCATACGCGACAACGATTTACATGATCCAGCCGCAGGCCCTTGCAACAACCTGCACCATCAAACTACAATCAATCCCATTGTTTATGGCAGATGGGAGGGCATATGCCAAGGGTAGCCAAGGTGTTGGGGGCACTGGAGGTGCGCAGACTGAGTAGGCCGGGGTTCCATCAGGTCGGTGGAGTGGCCGGGCTGATGCTGCAGATCACGCCGACGGGCGAGGGGCGCTCATGGGTTCTGCGTACCGTGGTCGCCGGGAGCAGGCGGGCCATGGGGCTGGGGCCTTATCCCGAGGTCACCTTGGCGCAGGCGCGCGCCAAGGCAGCCGAGATGAAGGAGCAGATACGTCAAGGCCGAGACCCGATAGCCGAGCGCAGGGCCGCGCGCCGGGCGCTGGTGGCAGCCAAGAGCATGACGTTCGCCGACGCCGCACGCGCCAAGCATGAGGCCATCCGCGCCGAGTTCAGCAACCCGAAGCATGCCTCGCAGTGGTGGGCCAGCGTGGAGACCTACGCGCTGCCGGTGCTGGGCCAGCTGGATGTCGCAGACATCGAGCCTGCGCACGTGGTGCAGGCGCTGCAGCCGATATGGACCAGCAAAACCGAGACGGCAACCCGCGTCCGGCAGCGCATCGCCATCGTTCTGGACTGGGCCAAGGTGGCGGGCTACCGCGCGGGCGACAACCCGGCAGCGTGGCGTGGCAACCTGGATCAGCTACTGCCAGCGCCGACGAAGATCAGCAAGGTCGAGCACCATGCAGCTCTGCCCTGGCGCGAGGTGCCGGAGTTCATGCAGGCGCTGCGCATGCGCAAGGGCATGAGCGCGCGGGCGTTGGAGTTCGCCATCCTGACCGCCGCGCGCAGCGGTGAAGCGAGGGGCGCGACGTGGGCCGAGATCGACCTGGGCGCCGGGCTGTGGACGGTTCCAGCCGAGCGCATGAAGGGCCGCAAGGAACACGTGGTTCCGCTATCTGGTGACGCCCTGGCGCTGCTGCGGGCCTTGCCGCGCTTCGCGGGCAGCGACCTGCTATTTACCGCGCCACGTGGCGGGAAGCTATCGGACATGAGCCTGAGCGCGGTTTGCAGGCGCATGCAGGTTCCAGCAGTGCCGCATGGGTTCCGTTCATCGTTCAAGGACTGGGCACGTAGCAATACCGCCTACCCGGACGAAGTTTCAGAGTTGGCATTGGCCCACGTATCGAGCGACGCGACGCGGGCTGCATATGCACGCGCCGACCTGCTGCCATTGCGGGCGCGACTGCTGGAGGATTGGGCGAAATTCTGCCGCGAAGGGTTATCTGCTGGCGCTGAGGTGGTGCAGATCGGGAGGGCGCGGGCATGACAAAAGCACCTGGGCCGGTATGGGTAGAAGGCAACTGGCGCGAGCAATTGGACGCGATGCGCGCAGCGTGCGCCGTGGACGCGAAAGAGGCCACCGATGCCGACTGGTGGAAATACCTGCTGCACGAATATGCAGCCGGGAGGCTATACAAGGCCGACATCGCGGACGCGCTGCGGGCGGGCAAGGTGCCACCACGTGAGGCGCTGGAGATGCTTGCTGACGTGCTGGACGGCGATGGCAGGCCGCTGTGCAACGGGCGCCGCCCCGTGCGCGCGGGTATCGCCTATCCATTGGCCACGAAGGTGCGGGGCGAGGCTTTGCTGCTGTACTCGCTGAACTGGCCCGACCCGCCGCGCCAGCGCATCAAAGAATGGCTTGCGGATCAGTATCAAGTCACCGTGAAGAGCGTGGAGGCTTGGACTTCGGGGATCGAGGACGAATTGCTGGCGCACTTCGAGCAAAGCCGGGAAAACACCGCAGACTACCGGCGCTGGCTTTACTACTCGGAAGACAAGAAATAACCACTTCATTATTTCGCTAGTTTTAGCGCGGGCTACTGCGCATTATTGAGTCACCATTTAATTGAAAGGGTGACCAATGAACATTACCGCAGTAAATCCCGCCCATACTGGGCAACTGTTCCTGCGCGATACCGATCTGGCGGAGCGCTACAACGTAACGCGCAATTCGATCTGGCGCTGGGCGAAGCAGGAGAGAATGCCGCAGCCCGTCCGGCTGTCGCCTGGCTGTGTGCGCTGGCGGCTGGAGGATATTCAGCGCTGGGAGCATGAGCGTGCGGAGGTGCCGGCATGACCCGCGCCGCCCTGGACACCACCACCGCCGCCCAGCGCCAGCGCCTGCTGGCCGCGCTGCGGCACGCACCGATCACCACGCTGGCGGCGCGCAAAACCCTGGACGTGTTGCACCCGGCTGGGCGCGTCATGGAGTTGCGCAAGGCCGGGCACGAGATCATCACCCACTGGACGCACGAGCACACTGCCGCGAATGTGCCGCATCGCGTGGCGCGCTACATCCTGCTGAAGGAGGCGCGCCATGTGTGATCGACACAAAGACAAAGCCCGGCGCTGGGGGGGCAGGCCGGGCTTTTGGGGGAGCAGCGCAAAGCGAAAAAGCGCTACCGGCAATTGTAGCCGCGTGCAGGGCCTGGTGCAACTGCTGGCTCGACTGGCGGGGGTGCTGGCATGAACGACACCCAACGCGCCATCGATGCGCTACAGCATATCCCTGCCGACCTGGGCCGCGAAGACTGGGTGCGGGTCGGCATGGCCGCGAAAGCCGCCGGGTTGGACTTCGAGGCTTTCGACGCCTGGAGCCAGCAGGGCAGCAGCTACAAGGCGAGCGACTGCCGCGCCACCTGGCGCAGCATCAAGGCTGACGGGGGCGTCACCGCCGGCACCCTGTTTCACCTGGCAAGCGAACACGGCTGGCGGGGTGGCGCGGAACCGGCCACCAGAAGGCCCGTAGAGGCCACCAGAAGGCCGCCAGCGCCACAAAGGCACACCAGGCTATCAGACTGGGGGCGCAGGCTGTGGAGCCAGTGCAGGCCCATATCTGGCGCTGCGGAAGCATACCTTGAGGCCCGGCGCTGCGTAGTGCCACCAGCCGATGGCGATCTTCGCTGGCACCCGAGCTTGAAGCACCCGAGTGGCTACACCGGGCCGGCGCTGGTGGGG
>CAZZPX010000267.1:0-5291 GCA_964655955.1 uncultured Phycisphaerales bacterium
CGCGGCCGTCCCAGGCGCCTCTCGCTCGCGTGGTTCGCCGGTGCCGTGTAAATGGGATTCACGCCCCGTTCGCGCTCGATGGCGCCCAGTTCGCGCACCTGCTTGTCATCCGGCAATTCAAAGTCGCGGGGGTACTTCACGCCCTGGTTGCGGCCGATCTTCACCGTGCCCAGCCCGAGGGGGGAGACGTTGATGCCGGTGTTGCCGAGGGGGCGATGGTGCATGGCGGTTGATGGAATCGTGGTCGAGGCGTCTGGCAAGCGCTACGTGGAAACGAGGTACCAGGTTCGGTCGGGTTCATCCCAAGGCGGTGTGGCGAGGCGAAGAGCGGTGGAGGCGGCGGGCTCCACGACGCAGGGCTCACCTGCAGGCTTCACCCCGTCGGCACGCAGGGCCCGCACCACATCGTTCGCCAGGCGCGGGGCGAAGGCGAGCTTCGTGGGCCAGCAGACGTACAGAGCGCCGTCGCGATGAACGAACGGCAGGTCGGGCCGCGTTCCGCCGCGCGTGCGCGGCTCGGCACGATCGACGCGCTGCGTTGACATCCGGGCGCGGGTGAAGTCCAGCCAGGGCAGCGTAGCCGCGAGGGCCTCGGCGGCGGCGCGGCGCTGCGCTTCGCTTGAGCGCTCGACGCCCGCCTCGGCCACATCGCCGCCGATGTTCCAGACAGTCTCGCCGTCGTCGGCAACGGCGCTGGTGATGGTGAGGCGCGGTTTGTCGGAGAGGCCGGCGACGGCGTGGCCAAAGAGCGGCGGCAGGTCGCCTCTGAGCAGCACCTGGTGCAGCGGCCGGCGCTGCATCGACGCTCCGGTCACGTTGAGCGCAGCGCACAGGGCTTCGTTGCCGGCGCCGGCGGCACAGACGATGGCCCGCGCCTGCAGTGTCAGTCCACTGGGCGCGCCGCCGACGGCAAGCGAGGCTTTCGGACGGTTGCCGGACAGATCGAAGGTCAGGCCATCGGCTGCGGCGCGAAAGAGGAATCCCGCGTTCAGCTTCGCCAGTGCATCGAGCAGCGAGCGCATTTCGAGGACGGGCTCGTCGAGGCGGTAGATCCTGCAGTTCTTTCCCGCGCCGGAGAGGGCGGCCGGCCGGTCCGATTCACTCACCGCCTCGGGCCGGGCGCGGAGCAACTTGCTGGCCGCGAAAGCGCCGAGGCGCGCCGCCGCTCCGCCCGCTGTCCACAGATACTGATGCGGCGAGAGCACCACGACACCGCGCAGGTCGATCGCGCCGCGGCCCGCCAGGCAGTCGCGCCAGACGCCGGGCATCTCGGCAATGGCCCGCGCCGCCTTGCTCATCTCGCCGGTCAGGGCGTACTTCATCCCGCCGTGGATGATGCCCTGTGACCAGATGGTCTGTCCTGTGCCGAGCGCCTCCGCCTCGACGAGCAGCGCCGCGTATCCCCGCTGCCGCAATTCCGTGAGCATCCACAGCCCGGCGACGCCGCCGCCGACGATCAGCACGTCGAGGTCCAGCATCGCCGCCTCAGCCACCGCTCAGCTCCTCGAAGTCCGGCGGGATCGTCAGCTTCATGCCCGCCCGCACCATGTCGGGCGTTCTCAGCTTGTCGCGATTCGCGTCGTAGATCAGGCGCCACTTGCTTGCCCGGCCGTAGTAGAGCTGCGCGATGTGCCCCAGCGTTTCGTTCTTCTTGACAACGTGGATGACGAGGGCTTGCGGCAGGCCGTCAATCTCGACCGGCTCACCCGGGCGCTGGTGATCGGCGGGGGGCAGGCGCAGCTCCGTGCCTTCCACAAGCTTGATGGGATCCTGCAAGGGGTTCTCGTGCGCGATGAGCGTCCACTTCGCCGCGTCGCCGTACACTGCCTCGGCGATCGACTGCATCGTCTCATGCCGGCGTACGACGTGAATCGTGAAGCCGGGGGGCAGTTCCGCCTCAGCCGGCTGCTCGGTCGGTACGGGTTCGACCGGCGCATCCGGTGCCGCATGGGGCGCTGCGGACTCGGCGTCCTCAGCGACCGCGAGCGGATCGACGGGAAAGGGCTCGTCCTCCGTTCCCGCGCGCTTGTCGAACTCAATCTGGCCGGGGCGCTTGGAGAGTGACGGCGTCGCGGCGAAGTAAGCGACCAGGAACGCCACGACACAGATGCCAACGGCCAGGATGATCCGCACGCGCTTGGGCATCGACCTTCCTCGGCCAGGTGTGCGCGGTGCCGGCGTCGGGCGGCGTCAGCCTCGAGCCGGGGCGAACGCCGACTCTTCCTCGCGGGCGCCCGGTTCCTCCAGTTCGCGCCGGCCGCTGTGCCGATCCGCCTTGCGGCTGTAGACCAGCGGCGCGGCGACGGCGATCGAGGAATACGTGCCCACCACCACACCGCACAAGAGCGCGTAGCTGAAGGAGCGAATTCCCGTTCCGCCGATGATGTACAGCGTCAGCACCGCGATGAACGTCGTGCCCGACGTGATCAGGGTTCGGCTGATCGTCTGGTTGATCGAGTTGTTGACCACGTCGGCGGAGGCGTACGCCAGCCGGCCGCGGTTCTCGCGAATGCGATCGAGGATGACGATCGTGTCGTTGAGCGAGTACCCGATGATGGTGAGCAGGGCCGCGACGAGGCCGAGGTCGATCTTGAAGGGCTCGATCTGGAGCGGCGTCGCCAGCCAGTTGGCGCTCTCGTAGATCACCTCCGCGAAGGCGATGAGACCGATCACGGCGAGCACGTCGTGGAGCAGGGCTGCGATCGCTGCCAGCGAGTAGCGCAGCGAACCGAAGCGCAGCCAGATGTAGATGAGAATCCCCAGGAAGCTGAGCGTGACAGCGACGATCGCGGTGGCGCGGAAAGAGGCGGCAATGGCGGAGTCGAATGACTGCACGCCCGCCAGCGTCGTGGTCTGCGTCATCGCCTCGCGCACCAGCGTCCACTCGCTCTGGCCCAGGGCGCTGAGCCACTGCTCGGGCTCGAGGGCGTAGTAATCCAGATTCTCATCGCGCACCAGCAGCACCGCCGAGCGGAAATTCCCCTGTTCGGTCTGCTCCAGGCCGATCACATCCCAGGCGCGGCCGGCGGCGGCGGCGAAGTCCGGCTGATTGCGGATCCGGTAGATGCGCTCCTTCAGATCCTCGGCGCTCACGGCGGGCTGGATGTTCTGCAGGAGAATGGCTGCCCCGCCCTGGAAGCGGCTGACATCGCGGTTGAAGCGCTCCGCGAAGGTGCCTTCCAGATTCTCTCCCAGCGTGTTCGCCGTGATCGGATACACCGGCGCCCGGGCGGCCTCCGCCACGGCGCTGTCCTCGAATTCCAGCGGCTGCTTCTGGTCCAGCTTGTCGCCGAATGCCAGGATGATGGCGTCGCTGAGCAGGTCGGACTCCTCGACAGTGGTCTTGACCTGGAAGGTGTTGGCGATGACGCCGGTCTCGTCCGTGTCTCCCACTGTCAGCACGTCCAGGGACCCAAGCAGACCCACCAGCACATCGTTGTTCGGATCGTCGTCCGTCTGCGCCTGCTCGCCGATGCGGCGGATCTGATCCTCCACGTCCTGGCGGCTCATGGTCTGCTGGTCGGCGAGCTGCAGCATCACCGACGTGCCGCCGCGAAACTCCGTGTCCAGCATCTCGCCGCGCTGGTGGTAGATCATTGCCAGGCCCAGCCCGACGAAGCAGGCGGAGATCACCAGGAAGGCCGGCCGCAGCTTGATCCAATTGACGCTGGGTGTCAGCAGTCGCTGGATGAAGGGGAAGACCATGGTGAGCATGGACAGCCGCCGCACGCGAAGCGCGTCGGTGTACAGGCCGAAGATCACCCGCGTGACGAAGAGACAGCTAAAGAGCGTGGCCACGATGCCGATGCCCAGCGTCACTGCGAAGCCCTTCACCTCGGTCGTGGCGGTGTAGCCCAGCACGAAGCAGACGATGAGGTTGGTGATGTTGGCATCGATGATGGTGGACATCGCCTTCTCGAAGCCCAGGCGCACCGCCGCCCGCACATCCGCCCCCTCGCCGAGTTCTTCGCGGATGCGCTCGTAGATGAGCACGTTGGCGTCGACCGCCATGCCGAACGTCAGCACGATGCCCGCAATGCCGGGCAGCGTGAAGGACGCCTCCACCATCGACATGACGGCGAGGATGATGATGGCGTTGCAGAGCAGGGCGAAGTCGGCGACGAGCCCGGCGAAGAAGTAGTAGAGCGCCATGAACCCGCAGACGCCGATGATGGCGATCAGCCCCGCCTCCAGACCCCGGCGCAGGTTGTCCTTGCCCAGCGCCGGGCCCAGCGTGTTGATGCTGATGGGATCCGGGGCGAGCTTCGCCTGCAGCGACCCGGCGCTGAGCACGCGAATGAGGTACTGGATCTCTTCCTGGCTGAACTCGCCGGTGACGCGGATCTGGCCGCTGCCCAGGCGGTCCTGAATCACCGGCGCCGTGTAGACCTCGTTGTCCAGGGCGATCGCCATGGAGCGGCCGACGTTGCCGCTCGACATGATGCGCATCTGCTCGCTGCCGACGTTGTCCAGGCGGAACCACACGGCGGGCCGGCCGAGATCGTCCGACGTCTGCCCGGCATTGGTGATGGACCAGTTGCCGTTGGCCTTGGTGAGGCTCATGTCAGGCGCGACCCACATCAGCAGGTAGATGTCCCCGCCGAATTCACCCGCCACCAGCCCGCCCTCCTGCGTGCTGTAGTTGTTCTCAAAGTACTCCCCCGGATTCTCCAGCATCAGCCGCCGCTGCCCCTGCGACTGGTACCAGTTCTCGATCTTGTTGATCTTCATCCAGGCGACCTGGGGATTGGTCAGGCTTGACGGCCCGCGCTCGGCAAGCTCCTGGCGCGTCGCCTGGACGTTGGGCACCTCCTCGGTGGAGGCGGCGATGTGCATCGACAGCACGCCGGCCCCGCGCAGCAGCCGCATCAAATCCGACGGATCGTCGAGCGTCTTGCGGTCCAGCTTGTAGGTGCTGTGCGCTGCCTCCACCCGCTCGATCAGCTCCACCTGGTAGGGATGCGACTCCTTGAGCGCCTCCAGCCCGCGCTGCCGCGGCGACGGCTCTTTCACCAGTTCGCCCTGGACGCTCTCGATCAGTTGTTCTTTGTCCGACGACTCCAGCACCCGCATCACGGTCGGGCGGCTGACGTACGTCGAAACCGCCTCGGCGCTCAGCTCGTCCTCTTGGATCCATTCCCGCGCCGCCCGTTCCTCGAGTTCGTCGTACTGCGGATCCTCTGGGTCGACTGCTCGGGCAGCGGCGACGGCCGCGGCGCGTTCATCGTGCGCCTCGGCCACCTGGCGATACAGGTCGGCGATCTGCGTCAGGTCGCCGGTGAACTGCTCGA
>CAZZPX010000268.1:0-5274 GCA_964655955.1 uncultured Phycisphaerales bacterium
CTCCCGGGGGTCGTGCCCCATGTGTGGGGGGTATGGTATCGGCCGAGGCACGGAATGACGACCGCAGGGGATGAAATGCCGGCGTGGATCGAGCGGAGGAGGAGCGCAGGGCACCGGGGGCTCGCGTTCCCGAGACTGCGAGTAGCCTCGGCTTTGGGCGCGCTGTGGAACGCACAGTTATCGGACGAATTGGCATCCGCGACGCGCCGAGGCTGCCGCTTGACACCTCCTCCCCTCTGTGGTTTACTGCTCGGCTCGCGCAAGCCCCGGAGCCGGGGCGCGCCTGTCCTCTGCCCCCAAGGAACGATTCGCTCATGGCGCGATACACTGGACCGAAAGTCAGGCTCTCCCGCCGCGTCGGCGTCCCCATTGCCGACATTCCCAAGCACACGGAAAAGCGGCAACTCACCCCGCCCGGCATGCACGGCTACCGCGGCCGGCGCCTGCGGGACTACGGCCTGCGTCTCAACGAAAAGCAGAAGCTGCGCTACCACTACGGCGTGCTCGAGCGCCAGTTCCGCCGCATTCTCGCCGACGCCACCCGCACGCGCGGCAACACCGGCGAATTGCTCATGCAGCTTCTGGAGCGGCGCCTGGACAACACGATTCGCCGCCTGGGCCTGGCCCGCACCATCTGGGCCGCCCGCCAGATGGTGGTACACGGGCACGTGCTGGTGAACGGCCGCAAGGTCGACCGTCCCAGCTTCCGCGTGCGCGTCGGCGACGAGATCACGCTGAAGGAAAAGTCGCACACGCTGGCGCGAGAGAACATGGAGTCGCTCGGCGGGCTGCAGGTGCCGGACTGGCTGGACTTCAACCCCTCGGAGCTGAAGGCGCGGGTGGTGGCGATGCCGGTGAGCGAACAGGTGCCGATGCCGATCAATACCAACCTCGTGGTCGAGTTCTACCGCTAAGCCGGTGGTCGCAGGCGGCGGATGGGTACGTCGCCGGGGGAGACAGTCGAGGACGACGCACGGCCGGCTCCGCAAGAGCCGGCCGTTTGCCTACACTGGCGGGTTCACGCACGCGGGGCGGGCACGATGAGCACCACAGACGCAGTATTGCGAGTAAGCCATGGCCAAGCAGGACAAGAAAAAGAAGCAGCCGGTCGGGCGGATGGGCCCGCTGGCCTTCATGCGGCGCTACAACAAGATCATCATGGTGGGCGCCGGCGTCTTTCTCATGATCGCCTTCCTGATCCCCGGGGCCCTGCAGCGGCTGGGGCGCAACGTCGATCGCCGCGTCATGTTCTACCTCGACGAGAAGCCGGTGCGCGGCAAGGTCTACTTCCGCGCCCAGCGCGAGCTCCAGCTTCTGGAGATGCTCGGCGTGCCGATCGCGGAGGACATCGAGGGCGTGCTGGGGATCGACCGCATCGCCGGGCCCGAGCACTGGATCATGCTCAAGCGGCTGGCGGAAGAAGGCGGATACGTGGGCAGCGTGGCACAGGGGCGCGAACTCTTCGTGCGCAGCAGCGATCCGCGCCTCACCGAAGACGTGCAGGCACAGCTTCGCCTGATGTTCGACCGGGCCAGCCGCCGCGCCGGCCTCTCGGAAGAGGACGCCGGCCGGGTCGGAGCGTACTACGGCGGGGTGATGCGCTTGCTCACCGCGTACGCCCAGGCGGCGAAGGTGTCGCCGCTGCGCACGATCGCCTTCGCGGATCGACTCGAGGACGATGTGGTGGCGGATGTGCTCTTCGTGCCGCCGGCCCAGGTGCTCGACGAGGTGCAGACGCCGCCCGTCGCGGAACTGGCGCAACTCGCCTACGAACATCGCGACGAACTCCCCGGCTCGGGTGAGTTCGGGATCGGCTATCGGCAGCCGGCGCAGATGAGATACGAATACCTGGCGATCCGCGAGCAGGTCGTGGAGCAGACGGCTGACATCGACCCCATCATCGCCCGCAAGCACTTTCTCCTGAACCAGGAGAAGTACGCCCAGGGCGTCAACAAGCCGGTCAATGAGGTGACGTACGACGAAGTGCGGCGAAAGGTCATCAGCGACCTGCGCCGCGACCAGGTGGACCAGAAGCTCAACGAGATCGAGCGCTTCGTCATCGACGAACTGAGCCGCGCGCGCAAGGGCCTGCCGACGGACGGGCGGCACTACGTCCTGCCGGAGGATTGGAGCGAGCGCCAGGTCGGTTTCGAGGCGCTGGCGGGAGAAATCGCCCAGGAGTTCGGCATCGACCGCCCGGAGGTCGTGCGGCGGGCGGGAGACTGGACGGCGATTGAATCGCTCGGCGGCGGCGCGGACACCGTCGAGGCGAGCTTCCTCACGATCGGCAAGGAGCAGGTGGATCTCGCAGATCTGCTCCTGCGCCTCAAGGAAGTCGGGGAGGTTGAGGAAGGTTCCTACCAGGTCGGCATCGCGATCGGCCCCCTGCACGACAACCTGGGCAACAGCTACATGGTGCGCGTGCTGGCGGCACGGCCGGCCCGGCCCGTCATGCCCGCCATGCCGGAGGATGTCGAGGATCCGACAGCGTGGCTGGTCGCGCAGTGGTATCAACTCGAACCTGAGGTGCAGCAGCAGATCACGCAGGATGCGCGCGAGCTGCGCGCCTACGAAGTGCTGGCGGCCCAGCAGGACGCCTGGCGTCAGCGGGCGCTCGACGAGGGGCTCGAAGTCGTCGCCGAGAACACGCAGGCGATGCTGGTGCGCGGTCGGCGCATCCCCCGGGCGAGATGGGACGGCAGCACGCCGAGCGTGGACAACGTCGGCACGAACGAGCAGTTCGTCGAGGCGCTGCACCAGGTCGTAAGCGCCGTGCCGCCGACGGCAAACGTCGCGGAACAGCTCCCCCTGCCGCAGCGCACGGTCGTCGAGCCCATCCCCGCGAAGCGCGGCCTGGCGCTGGCGCAGGTGACGGCACGCGAGCCGCTCACCGACCGGGACTATCGCCTGCAGGTGGCGCTGGGTCTGTCGCAGCGCGTGGTGACCAGCGAACGTGCGGACCTGTCCGTGCGAGAACCCTTCTCCTTCGTCGCGCTGGCGGAGCGCATGGAGTTTCGGCCCGCGGGCCGACAGCGCGACATGACGCCGACGCAGGACGGCGAAGGCGAGCAGATGGAAGCCGGCGAAGAGCAGTCGACCGAGGCGGGCGCCCCTGCCTGAGCGCCGCGGCTGACAGGGACATGTCGCTTACGACACGCCGCTGCCGGGCGGCACGTTCTTGTCGAGCGTGAGCACGACGACGTCGCGGTACTCGCCGCTCTCGTCCTTGTCGCTCGCCGCCAGGATCATGCCGTTGCTGATTTCGCCGCGGATCTTGCGTGGTTCGAGGTTGGCGACGATGACGATCGTCTTGCCCACGAGCTGCTCGGGTTCGTAGTACTGGCGGATGCCGGCGCACACCTGCCGGCCCTCCGGCGTGCCATCATCGAGCTGGAGCTTGAGCAGGCGGTCGGCGTTGGGGTGGGGCTCGGCGGCCTTGACCCTGGCGACGCGCAGATCCAGCTTGGCGAAATCCTCAAATGCGACGGTCGGTTTCGGCTCAGCCATCTCACAGTGCCTCTCTGCTGCGGTCGGGAATGAAGAGGCCATCGTAACGCGGCCGCCTCCCAGCCGCTTGCGGCTTCGCGCCCGCGCCTTACATCCGATCGCGGAAGAAAGCGATGACCGCGGTCTGCCCGTGCAGGAACGACTGTGAGCCCACGGGCCCGATTTCGCCTGCCGCGAAGAAGCCGGCCAGCGGCAGGTCGGGAAACACGCCGCGAACTGCTTCCGTGTCGTGGTGCGCCCGCTCGAACATGCGCTGGCCCCGGCCGTTGCAATCGAACATCAGCGCCGCCTGCGGCCGGCCCATGACCTCCTGTCCCGAGAGCAGCAGCGCCAGGTCTTCATCGGCCGTCACCGCGTCACGCACGTGCAGTTGCACCGTCTGACCCACCTTGACCGGCTCCTGCACGGCGAGCAGCCCCGCCTCTGGATCCGCGCCGATGATGGCGCGGATGAGAAAGTCGCCCCGGCCGAAGAACGGCTTGTACTCGTCGATCACCCGTCCCAGAAGCAGTCCCTTGCGCGCCAGGTTCCGCTCGCGCTCGCCGAGTTCCGCCACGATCTCGGCAATGACCTCGAGTGCGGGTCGGCCGCCGAACTCCTGGATGAGCGTGCGCTTGCTCCTGGTGACGACGACGGGCTTGCCGATGGGCTTGCATCCCTGGCTGACGATGCAGGAGACGTCGAAGTCGCCGCTGAGCGTGGCGCCGATGGCGCCGTTCATGTACATGCGGTCGTTGAGGATGAGGCGGTTGTCGCCGGGCTTGTTCGCCGCCGACGCCATGCCGCCGAGGATCGGCAACTCACCCATGCCCTCGACGTCGACGGGAAGGCGCGACAGCGCGGGGAGCAGCACGCCCAGGGGCGTGGAGAAGGGATCCGCAAGGAGCAGCATCACGCGAGAATTGGGCTGCATGCCCACGGCGTGGCCCAGCTTCTCGTCAGCGCGGGGGCCCTCCAGGCGCGGCAGGTCCTCGTAGGTGAAGGGCCGAACGTCCGCGTTGGGCAGGCGCAGGGCCAAGGCGGAGACGCCGGGCCGACCATCTAACTCACTCGAGCCGCCGAGTACAGCCTCGCCCAGGACTCCCAGCGAGCAACCGGGGTCGAGTTCGTCGCGCAGCATGGTGGCGATTTCAGAGAAGTGATCGCGATGCGAGGCGCTGGCGAAATAGAGGAGCAGATCGCAGCCGCCGTCCCCGTTCAGTCCCTCGTGAAGCTGCTCGCACGCTTCCCAGGCGGCGCGCTTGCTGCACGACGCGGAACTGATGCCGCAGGAAGCCTCCACAGTGGACGGCTCAGCTTCCGGGCGGGGATGGGGAACAGAACTCATCGACTCATACTCTCCTCTGGCCGGGCATTGTAGGGGCGCAGGTGGCGGCGTTGCGGAGGTTCGCCCAAGCCGCCCTTCTGCTACGGCCGATCGATGCCGGTCATCTCGCTCGGAGGGCTGAAGATGTCCAGCACCAGCGTCTCTTCGAGTGCGTAAGCGGAGTGCGGCAGGTTGGACGGCAGGTGCAACACCTCGCCCGCGCGAACCTCCACGAGGCTGTGTTCGGGGCTGCCTTCCTCGCCGATGCCGAAGCGCAACGCCCCGGAGAGGATGCAGGCGAACTGCTCGTTCTCGTGCCGATGCATCGGCACATCGCAGCCGCGCTCCAGCAGCACCTGGGAGATCATCATCCGCTTGCCGATGATGCGGCGGCGGGCGAGCAATTGCATCGGCTGATCGCGCGGCAGGTCATTCCAGCAGTACTTAACGGCGTTGGCGGT
>CAZZPX010000269.1:0-5272 GCA_964655955.1 uncultured Phycisphaerales bacterium
AGGCAGCGGCGGATTTCCTCGTCGCGCCCGATCACCGGGTCGAGCTTCCCTTCCTGCGCCAACTGGTTCAGGTCGATGGCGTACTTCTTGAGCGCTTCGTAGGTCGACTCGGATCCGGGGTCGGTGACGTGTTCGGTTCCCGACGCCTTGCGCAGCTGCTCGATCGCCTTCTTCAGCGTGTCATGGGTGACGGCGTTGACGCTCAGCACTTCGCGCGCGTCGCTCTTGACCTCGGCGAGCGCCAGGAGAAGGTGCTCCGTCGAGACGTAGGAGTCCTTCATCGCTGACGCCTCTTTGTCGGCGCGGGTGAGCACCTCGATGGCGCTGCGCGAGGTGGGAATCTGTGTCTGCCCCTGCACCTGGGTCAGGCGCGAGAGTTCCGAATGGGTCATCTGAAAGACACGATCGGCCGAGGCGCCGGTGCGCTCGATGATCGAGCGGGCCGTGCTGCCCCCCTCGCCCAGCAGCGCCGCGAGCAAATGCAGGGGCGTGATTTCGGCGTGGCTGCGGGCGACGGCGGCCGACTGCGCGTCGGCAAGCACCTGCTGGGCCATCGTGGTGAAGCGGTCCATTCGCATAGCGGTCTCCTTGCCGGCGCGATCGGCGCTGTCGGCGTCGCTCTTGAGAGGGTGCAAGCGACGGGCCAAGGCCGCAGGCCGTCGAATCGGCCCTGACGCCGCGAGAGGGGCGTTTCGCTCCGTCCGCGACGCCGGGTCGCTGCCATGCTGACAGGTGGGGCCCCGCCGACCGACAGGAAGGGGCGGCTGCGGCCGCATCGCCCGCCGCGACTGCCCCAGGCGCGCGCAAAAGCCGCGGACGACCTTTGTCGTCCGCGGCGGGAGTGGTTTCACATCGATCAGACCGTCGACAGAAGTCGCGAGGCCGATCTGGTGTTACGGGCAGTCCTGGCCGTAGACGCCGAGCAGGGCGCCGAGGTCAGCCTGGTCGGTGTCGCCGTCGCCGTCCAGGTCGCCGCCGTCGTCGACGCCGTACGAGGCGAGCAGGTGGCCGAGGTCCGCCTGATCGCGATCGCCGTCGCCGTCGAAGTCGCCGAGGCAGTCGCTCTCGCAGTCGTAGGTGGAGACCTTGAAGGCGTCGATGCCGGCTTCGACCACCGAACCGGAGTTGAGGTCGGACGCCTCGAAGCGGACGCGCACCTGCGCGGTCGGCGTGACGTAATCGCCGACGATGAACTCATGCACGTTCCAGCCGTTCGGCGAGACCGGTCCAACGATCTCGACGAGTGTCCAGGATGAGCCGTTGTTGTTGCTCACGTAGGTCTTGAAGAGGTCGTTGTTGGGATCGGCGCCGAAGTCATTGGTGTACCAGAGGGCGTAGGAAATCTTGGCGTTGCCATCGGAGAGATCGATGGTAGGCGAGTCGAGGTAGACGTAGCCGCCGTCGATGTCCGTGTCGCCGCTGCCGTCCTCGGTGACGTAGCACATGCCCGAGCCGTCGTAGTCGCTGGCGGGATCGCCGCGATCACCGCCGCCGCTGGGCACAGCCCGCTCCCACTGGCCGCTTGAGGCGTTGCCGCTCGTCTGCCAGCCGAGATCGGACTGGAAGTTGTCCTCCAGGTAGATGATCTCATCAAAGGCCGCGACCGCAGCGAAGGTCGTGGCCGGCGCATCGCTCGGATCGGTGAAGCGCAGCCCGCCTGTCTCTTCGGCGCTGACGAAGTATTCGATCACCGACTCACAGCTCGCGCCGGGAATCGTGGCCTCGTACTGGTTGGGCGAGGTCTCCACGACCACCGCCTGCTGGAACGCGCCGCCGTCGATGCTGTACTCGAGTTCGCCGGTGCCCGGCTGCGGCTGGCCGGCAATCGGATCAACCGTGAAGCGCAGGGTGTAGACGGCGTTGGGATCGACGATCGTGGGCAGGCCGTCAGGGTAGTTGAAGCTGATCAGCTCGAGATCCGGGCAATCGATGTTGAACTGGCCGAAGGCGTCGCAGATGTCGACGTAGTTGGGCGTGCCGTTGCCGATGTCGCCGTCGTTGTCGTCGGCGGTGAGGACCTCGATGGCCGTGCCGGGATGTGCGGAGTTGTTTCCCGAGCCGCCGCTGGTGATCAGCGACCAGTCGACCTGGAGTTGGCGTGTCATGTCGAGACCGGCCTGATCGCCGTAGGTCGTACCGAAGTTGAGGCGGATGCCCCACCACGTGCCGCCAAGCGTCTGGCCGCAGTAATGAATGGCGCCGCCGCAGGGATAGTCGACGCCGGCGTTGTAGGGCTCGCGGATATTGCCGCCGCTCTGGTAGAAGTACTCGCCGACGACGTCGGTGTCGAAGATGAGCATTCCGACCACGTCGCCGTAGCCTTCGCCGAACGACCCCTGGCTGAGGCCCAGCACGTTGACGATGTGGTGGCCGTACTCGTGCGAGATGACGGTGCTGTAGGCGGTGTTGTTGCAGCCGCCGCCGACGCGGAAGAAGTTGATCGACGAGTAGTCGTAGTAGGCGTTGCAGATGTCGTTGAGGTTGACGTTGACGGGCAGGCGCGTGTCGAGCCCGTTGAAGCCGGGCGCGCGATCCTTGATGTAGTTGTGCGTCTTGCTGGTGACGATGAAGCCGTTCACCTGCGATGTGAAGTACTCCGAGGGGCTGGCGTTGAAGAGAAAGTCAGCGGGACCCGGAGGCGTGACCACCTGGCTCAGCGACAGCACGCCGCCGCCACCGTAGTTGTTCACATCCGCCCAACGGCCGAAGTTCAGGTCGGTCAGCACGGTGACGTTGCTGCTGCCGCCGTTGGCGATGACATAGTCGCCGAAGAGGTCTGTGTAGGCGTTGTTGCCGCCGCTGATGCTGACGCGGTTGTCGAGCACCGGCATCTCGACGGGCGGGTTGCTGGGCATGTCGGGCAGCGTGCCGGGCGTCGCCAGACCCGTCACCGTGCCTTCGACGTCCACGTGCAGGATGTCGTCGCGGCGGTGCACCACCGCGCCGGTCGCCGCATCCACGTAGAAGGTGTAACGCTCGCGCTGCGCCAGATTGCCGTTGTCGCCGCTGAACTTCCAGGCGCGGACGGCCGGCTGACGCTCGATCTCGCCGAAGAAGACGACCAGTTCGGCCGTGCCCCACTGCGTGAGGTCGGCGTACTTCGCCTGGTCGCGGACGCCGGCGATCGCTTCCGCAGCATCAACCCTGAGCGCCGGGAAGCCGCCCTCGGGCTCGGCGGCGACGAGACCGGCCGCATACACGACCCGGCTGTTGCCGTCGCTGTCTTCGTTGAGGGTCACGAGGCGGACGTGCGAATACTCGACGGGCAGACCCGCCAGGTACTGCTTGAAGGAGTAGACGGTCTTCTCGCCGTACTGAATCTCCGTGACGTGATTGACCGCCAGGTCGAGCGGGCCGGCTCCGAAGACGGTGTCGTACGTCGCCAGCCAGGCGTCAACCGCCGCGTCGGGGGTCACGCCCACCGACATCGGCTTGCCGTACACCCGCAGGACGGCGGACTCGTCCTGGGTCAGGCGCACACCGGGAAAGGCGTCGCGAAGCTGCGCCGAAGCGCTGGAATGGTGGCCGGCGTTCTGAGCGGCAAATGCCGTCCCGCAGGCCAGCGCCAGGGTCAGTGCGCTCACCGCGCACGTCCGAGTGATCTTCATGGGGCTCTCCTCATTGTTCGCCAGGGGCGATCCGGACAAGTAAAAGACATCGTCGAGTGACGAGTGAGGCGGAAGGTCGACCCGACCTGTGGCCTCGACGCCGCGAGCGCGGCGTTGCGCAGAGAATGGCACACGACATGCTACCCCCGAAAGGGGGCACACGATGCAGTGTACCACCTGATACAAGGTGAGGAAGCACAAAAAAGAGAACGCCGCGCCGGCAGGGCCGGCGCGGCGTCGGGGGTCCGGTTATCGGCGAACCGCGCGGAAGTCCCGCGGCGGGTTCGTCAGGTCAACCTCACTCGCAGGGCACGTTATAAACGGCGAGGAGGGCGCCCAGGTCGGCCTGGTCGGTGTCGCCGTCGCCATCGATGTCGCCGCCGTCATCCTGGCCGTACGCCGCCAGAAGCAGACCGAGGTCGGACTGATTGCGCAGCCCGTCGCCGTTCAGGTCGCCGGGGCAGTCGGCGAAGTCGAGGGGAATCTCGAAGCTGAAGTCGAGCAGCGCGCCGCCCGTGTTGGCCGCGGTCGTCGTGCCGCTGGGCGACAGCAGCGTGCCGGAGGTCACGGTGAACCGGCCGATGGTGTAGGCGCCTTCCGGCGAGGTCGGGGTGTCAAACCAGATGGCGCTCATCGAGTTGTTGGTGACATCGGGACCCTCCGCGAAGCCGGGCTGGGCGAAGTTCGGGGCGCTGAAGAAGCTGTCGAACTCCTCGCTGGGGAACATCGTCCACAGCGCCGTCTGCGGCACGCTCGTGCCGAACTGGCTCTGGAACAGATCGCCGTCGACCGTGATCGTGCCGTCCGACGACGTCCAGTCGTCGCCCATCGTCGTGGTCCAGCGACCTGCCTTCGCACCGACGCCCGCCGAACTCGACGTGGCGGTGACCGCTGGTTCGCTCGTCGCCGGGCTGCTCCTCTTCGGCCACATCAGCAGGCGCTTCGAGCGGCAGGCGGACACCTTCGCCGTGCAGCACCTCAGCGTCTCCCCGCCGCAGCCTTACGCCCACGACCCGCACATCAGCGAAGATCTCGCCGCGGATGTGCACGCAGCAACGCTGCGGCGCGGCCACGAGCAGCAGGCGGGCAGCCAGGATCCAGTCGGCTCCTCCGGCGAACAGCCCCCCACGATCGTGACGGCGGAGGCCGCAGAGGCGATGGCGGGGGCGCTCGAAGCCGTCGCCCGGCTCAATCACATCCCTCCGGCGCGGCGAAGCTGGCGGCACGGCTCGATCCGCTGGCGGCAGCGCTACCTGCTTTCGCTCGTGGGCAAGCCCCTCGACGAGCTGCGCATCGATCGCGTCATTCGCCGGTACCAGATCATCGCGATCATTGGCGCCGCCATCGTGCTCGCCTTCGTCGCGATCGACCTCTTCGCCGGCGCACGCCCGCCCATGTGGTGGTAGAAAGACCCCATGCACTTCACCAAGATGCACGGCATCGGCAATGACTACCTCTTCGTTGACTGCATCAGCCAGCCAGACGTGCTCGACGCCGACCTGCCGGATCTGTCGCGGCGCATCTCCGATCGCCACTACGGCGTGGGAAGCGACGGGCTGATCCTCATCTGCCTGCCGGACGACCCCGACACCGCCGATGTGCGCATGCGCATGTTCAATGCGGATGGCAGCGAGGCGGAGATGTGCGGCAACGGCATCCGCTGC